>JARIHL010000037.1 GCA_029288315.1 Candidatus Saccharimonadota bacterium | reverse complement strand
TTTCGTGATCAAGGCAAAGATGTGCTGCTGTTTATTGATAATATCTTCCGTTTTACCCAAGCTGGTTCAGAGGTTTCTGCTTTGCTCGGCCGCTTGCCGAGCGCAGTCGGTTATCAGCCAAATCTGCAACAAGAAATGGGTGCCTTACAAGAGCGGATTACTTCAACTAAAAAAGGCTCAGTTACCTCTATTCAGGCCGTCTATGTGCCAGCAGATGATTTTACTGATCCGGCACCAGCAACTACCTTTGCGCACCTTGATTCGACTATACAACTGAACCGTGCTCTCACTGAAATTGGTATTTACCCAGCGGTTGATCCCCTCGACTCTAGCTCTACCTTGCTTGACCCAGAGATTGTCGGCGAAGAGCATTACAACGTCGCACGTGAAGTTCAGCGTGTTTTACAACGATACAAAGACTTGCAAGATATTATCGCCATTTTAGGTATGGAAGAACTATCTGAAATCGACAAACTGACCGTGGCGCGTGCCCGCCGCGTGCAGCGTTTGCTCTCACAAAATCTGCATGTGGCTGAACAATTTACGGGCAATCCTGGTAAATACGTCAAACTACATGATACTATTCAAGCTTTTCAAGAAGTTCTCGATGGTAAGCACGATGGCAAACCCGAGAGCGATTTCTACATGATTGGCGGGCTGGAAGATTTACATAAAAAGCGATGATGAAGCTTGAATTCGTTACCCTTACTGGTCCAAAATTTCAGGAAGCTGTGTATGAAGTCATTCTGCCCACACCAACTGGCGATATTGCTGTTCTTCCAGGGCATATGCCACTTGTGACCCTCGCTTCACCCGGTGTGATTACGGTTCGCCGCAATAAAGCTGATGCTGAAGATAAGCTTGAATATTTTGCCATTTATGGTGGTGTAGCTGAAGTGAGTACTGATCGTCTGCGGATACTTGTTGATGAAGCTGACCACGCCGATGAAATTGTTGAAGAACATGCCCAGCAAGCATTTGAAGAAGCACGAGCATTGAAAGAACGGGCGAAAGATCAAGTTGAGCTTGATCAAGCTCAGGCGCTTATTGATCGCCACGCAGTTCGCCTGCGTGTGGCCGAGCTGCGGCGCCAGCGTCATTCGCATTAGAATAACCAACATGCCTATCCTAATTCTATTTTTTAGCTCTCAGGGGACTATGAGCCTCTATTTACGCGCTGCGGGATCTGAGGTTGGCTAGAGTATCGAGCAACAAGAGACATAAAATTGACAATTAATAAATAATTTTGTAATCTGCGTAAGTCTCTCGTCTCAGGAAGGATTGAGAAGCTATGTCAAGGCCGCTTGTCAGGAAAGGGCGACAGTTTAAGGTACTTCGTACCCCAGGAGTCCTTGTGGCAACCAAAGATGCCGTGTGGGATAAGACGTGTAGGCTATGGAGGGTGACAAGCTATGAGCTTGGACCACATGGCGAACCAGGAGAGGTTGCGGAACGGTTATTCGCTAAAAGAGATATAAGCGTTCTCCGCCGCGGCAGGCGTTCACGGAAGTAAGCATGAGCGGAAGCGGATGCACATTGTGGATCTGATACACTGCGTTTATCCGCTGCGCTGACGGGCTAGGGCCACGCCCTATTTTGGCTAGCGGAAATCTTACCCCGGGAAGGCCCACCGCATTCAATGCGGTGGGCCTTCCCGACTACTAGAATGCTATGTATGTAATACATTAATGTCGCACTACTGGGGCTTATGTATCTTTGTTTTTTGTTGCATTCTTACGGCTCAAGCTTTCCAGTATGCGTCTTTCACGAGGTAGGGCATATGCGCCTACCCACGCTTTACAAATGTACTAACAGGCGTAGAATACAAGCTAGATTAAAAGAAAAGGGCAGCTTTACAATGGATCAAAATATACAGCTACTGCCGCGGATAAAGACGCGTCAAATACCACAGAAAACTATTTCATTGAAGGCGCGGTATTTCGGTAGACTACAAGAGTTCGGCTTAGGTGAAGGTAAGATTAGCTCGGATATTGAAGATAAAGGCGTAGCTTCATTAATAGAACAGCTGCGCGAATGCTTAACACCAGTTACTCATGATGGATATGCGGCTTGTATTGATGGGCGCTATGCAAAACGGCTTATGAACGGCCAGTCTGTACCAGTGCGTGTGCGCAAAGCCGGAGGCAGTATGGCGCCGTTTGCGGCAACCTGTATAGCTAAGGGGCCGCTTTTTACTACCTTCTCTAGGGATGCTTCGAGCCAAGAAATATATGAAGGTGTCGTCAATTTTCAGCTGAGTCATAGTAAAAGAGAGAGTGGCCATGTTGACGAATTCGGCCCGAGTTGCGGTGCGGCCAATGGTGCCGCAGCGCACGCTGATGCAGTTGTTCGTAAAACAAAAGAGATGAGTCAAGTTATTACGGCCTTACTCCCAGAGTTTAACCCAGCAGACCTTACCAAAGACCACACCGCGTGCGTAGAAGGTGCGATGGAATTTAAGGATAGTTTGCGCAGCAGTCACTGGGATGGCCCGGCAATCGTTCAAGCGGCGGCACAAAGAGATCCTGCCGGTATTGCCATACTACGCGGCGAGCATAATGACTTGCATGGCCATCGAGAACAAGGCTTATTAATTGTGGATATACCAGGTTATTCTATTGATCAGGATATACTGAAAGAGGAGAAACTTGGAGAATGGTTTGTCTGGAACTTAGATGAAACCAAGCATGATGCTCGCCTTGAAGCGATTGACGAAGCAAGTTATCGGCGGCTCTGCGTGGCTGGAGTATTAAACCATTTGGGTGTAGCCAATAATTTGTGCGCTGGCGATATGCCAGTTATACTCTTTACGAATCAGTAACTTATGTTCGCCCTCTAAAGCTTACTATTCTTCGAGTATATGTGGTTTCAAGATACTATTTGGAATGAAAAAAGCCCAAGATACTTGGCTTGGGCTTGGCGGATAGGTGCTGAAGCGGCTGGGTAGGTTCGCTACCCAGCCGCTTCATCGGCGGTTAGTTTCAGGTGCCATTCCTGCGTTTGCAGTGGCAACAGATCCACTGGCCGGCGCTGGAAGCACCGGTGATGTATGATGCAGTCTGACAACCTCCGCACACAACGAGTGTGGGATTGGTCCAACCAGTAGCTTGTGCATTACTGACTGGAACATTGGTCCACGGCAAGTGGATCACCTCCCTTGATAGTGCCGAGCCTATTCCCAGACAATCTTAACACAGATACGGCAAGTATCAAAAACTGCACCACCCTTACTTTTCCTGTCAAACGCCGCCTTTCCGGCGGTATCACCTGATCTGCTTGATCAGGTGATACGGTTTGACGGAGGCAGTGAGGGGGCGCAGCAAAAACATAAGCTCAAACTAACCTACGACGGATGCAGGCATGGATTAATGCAAATTATACGATGAAGCATCGCTCTCGGGCATGGTGGTATCGTCCCATCCCCTGTTGTGCTCTTCAAGCTGTTTGGAATTATTGTAAGGATGGTCGTAACCTGAATGAGGCTTGCTGAGTGTGCTGGCTATCATATAACCTAGCATCATCAACAAGATTGCCACATAATTCATCACGTGGGTTTTAGTTGCCACAACTGCCCCATTTTTAATATTGCGCAATTGTACGAACCGTTCTGCGAATCCAACTCCGACAATGGTACTGACGATCAAGCTGACAATCATTGAAATGAACATAATAATACTGCTTACAGGAGCGTTCGTGGCGCTGCTTAGGAGGTCAAATAAAAGAGAGGGCGCTAAAACGAATAAAGCGGTAACCGCTACAATACCCATAGTTTCGACAAAATGACCTTTTGTGAGTGCAATACTTCGTTTAAGAGCGGCCATAGGCCCGAGCCCTTCTTCAATAATAGAAAACGTGGCGAATATTAGTCGAACATATAAGTAAAGTGCGATAACAATAGCTATGATAATCAATACGGCAATCACTGGTCCGGTGATTTGGCTAAGGAGCATCAATACTACAATAGACGCAATAATCACCATCGCTACGATCGCCATAAGGCCAAGAAGCGGCAAGACACGTCTTGAGCTTTGCTGCAAAAGATCGCCAAATCCAATAGCTTGGCTATTGGCCGAAGCGGCAACTAATGAAAGTTGAATTGCCTGTATAAATGTCCCCAAGAGGATTGCCAGTAGCAAACCAATTGCCCACGTCGCATAAATAGAGCTGACTGACATGTTGGTCGCAAAGGAGACAGCTTCTGGCGGTAAGTTGGCGATAAGCGGTGCGCTATCTGGCACATTCTGTTGGATGATAAAAGCAACCAATGCTAAAGCCATGGTAGCGAGTGTTGCAACCATCAAAGCTCCTAAGAATAAGCTAAAGACTATCGTTCCCACCAAGTTACTGATATTAAAACGAAAAACCTTTTTAATACCGTTTATTGTGGTAGTAAAGGGGTTGCTATCATGGGTGAGCACGACTGTTGATGCAGCTTTAGGCTTGGTTGCTTTTTTATTGCTGATCGTCGTTTTTTCTTGATCTTCCATACAGGAAGTCCTCCACTAAAAATTCTCTTAAGCCTAAGCTTACCAGGGAATAATTAAAAATGACAGTAGGTAGCAATGACTTCTCGTGCTTCATCAGTGCTCTTAGTACC
>JARIHL010000035.1 GCA_029288315.1 Candidatus Saccharimonadota bacterium | reverse complement strand
CGTTGGTTGATCAAAATAGTGCCGGTTCGCAAAACTCTCTGAGAGAAAAATAGAGTAAAAACGATTCTTCAGGCGCATAAACCACTCGTGCTCGGGCGTCGTAAAGCCAATCTTATTACGGCGACGATTGATTAGCTCAGGCAATAAACCGCGCGTAGCATCACGTAAAATACGCTTATTCCAGCCACTCTTAATAATTGCCTCTTCACTCAAACCAAATAAATATTTGATAACTTCTTTGTCTAAAAACGGCACTCGCCCTTCCAAGCTAAAGCGCATGGTATTTTTATCTTCATACCGTAGGAGCGCAGGCAGGCTATGATAAAAAATATCATCAATGAGCCGCAGCTTCAGATTATCACGAACAATATCAAAACGCTCATCTTTATAGCGAGCCTTAAAGCTTCGATGTAATAAACTAGCAGCCGGAATAGCTTTTTTACGCCACAGTTTGGCCATTAAGTTGACTCGTATAAAACGCAAAAAAATATCGATCGATGTGAATAACTCCGTTGTTAGCTTAAGCCATTGACCCTGAGCTTTTAATTGCCGGAGATAGACAAAATAATACGGAATATAACCCGCCATGGTTTCGTCAGCCCCTTGGCCGTCAAGTAAAACAGTGACGTGCTTGGTTGCCTCTTGCATCACTTTGTATTGAGCGTATGGGCCAGTACTGATCAGTGGCTCTTCTTGGGTACGTATGAAATCAACGAGGTCCTTCACGAAGCCATCAGCATCAGGTTTAATCTTATGCGCTGCCACATCGCCTTTGCATTGTTCTAATAACGCGTCGACATAATGCTCCTCGTCATTCGCTGACTGTGGGAAAATGGCTGAATATGTATTTTGACGTGCGCCGACTGACTGTGTAGCCGTTTTATCTTGATGCATTAATTCGTTGATTACCGCCACGATGGTAGACGAATCTAAACCTCCTGAAAAACTTGTACCTACGGTAACCTCACTCTGTAAACGGAGCTTAATGGCATGCAGCAATTTCTCATGATAGATTTCGGCTACGTTTTTGTCGTAAGGCAGATTGTTCCCAGCGAGTGCCACCAACTCTTCGTCGAAGGTAGTATAGCGTTTAATGTCTATACCATTTTTATCCAAAACCATCATCTCACCTGGCATCAACTTGTTGATGCCTTCAAAAAAAGTTTGATCCGAGTCTTCATGAATACGAAATTTTAAATAGCGATAGATAATACGATCATTCGGTTTTTTGGCAATTTTACCACTCGCAAGTAAAGCTTTGATTTCCGACGCGAATAAGACCCGAGTAATTTTTTGCTCTGAGATAGTTGCAAAGTAGAGCGGTTTAATGCCAAAGTGATCACGAACTAATAGTAGCCTATCGGCAGTCTTGTCATATAACGCAAAAGCAAACATGCCATTGAAACGGTCAAAAGCCGTTTCCCCCCATGCGGCGTAGGCGTGCACAACTACCTCAGTATCGCTATTAGTTGTAAAGGTATAACCCACTTGCTCTAATTCAGCTCGAAGTTCCAGATAATTATAGATTTCACCATTATAGACAATGGTTAATGACTCATCTTGATTACTCAGTGGTTGAGCACCATGCGCCCGGTCAATAATTGCCAATCGCAAATGCCCAAGACCAATCTTGCCGTGCGTAAAATAACCTTCACCATCAGGGCCACGATGCGCCTGAGCGTCATTCATAGCCTTTAAAAGAGGCTTGCCTTCAGTAAAACCATAATAACCAGAAATACCGCACATAACAGATATACTGTATCATTTCTCTGTGTCTGGCCCAAACCCTGCTCAAAGGCCCACTGCGTTTAAAGATGCTGCTACCCAGAGGTACTGACAGCCGTGCTGTGCCTGCACTGTACTCCGCGCTATAGTTCCTCATACATTCCAGATAAAATCTCTGAGCAACTTAATCTAATTTATAGTTGTCCGTAATTTGACATACCCCATAAAAGCAACAACCACAAACCGATTTGAATACTGCCTAAAAGTATCATCATAAGAGAGGTTATATCGTGCTTTTTCTGATCTTTGCTAATTTTAAAATAGTTACGAGCAACCCCAACCGCTAGCGTAACCCCTCCAGTAATAGGCAAAATCCATATAAGTAGACCGAAGGTTCACACCATACACTAAAAGCTAGTTTGACAAACCGGTCCTGCAAATTGTGTTAACATAATTACTGGTAGAACTGGGTTGGGCGAAATGGAATCGTGTTAAGCAAGAACTGATTGAATATTGGCAATTGGCCACGTCCTTTAAAAGCACCGAACAGATTTCAATCTAAGCGCCCATGATAGACACCCTCCATTACCTCTAAAACGCTTATGCTGGCTGCGTAAAGCGTACAGAGGTATAATCCAGAGTAATGTTTCCACCGAATCATGTCTACGAGGGGTATCGTATTGAATGTGCATTAACGCCAGGTGATTATGGCATTGTTTATATCGCCACTCGCATTTCAGATGGAGAACGCGTAGCACTAAAGTTCTGCACGCGCCTTAATGACGCTGACGCGGTTACGCGCTTTGAAAATGAAAACCAGATACTTCACCATCTACACCAACACCCACAAGTTATTGAGCCATTAACACAGATAATAAGGCCAGGTGACGGCAACATCTACTATGCTATGGAGCTTGCCGACCTCAACCTCGAAGAACTTATCACGGGTAACACCCCCTTAACAGATGATGAAAAATTGGCCATATTCAAGCAGTTGTGTGAAGGCCTAAAACACGCTCATGGGAAAACGGTAGTACATCGCGACTTGCACTATCGTAATATCCTTGTCAAACACACTCCAAACCCCAACGGTATCAAGTTAACGGACTTTGGGTTGGCAAAAGACTTCCAGTCTTCAATTCACAGCCTTACGCCACAGGCCGTGTGGGGGGCGGGCGTTATGCCACCAGAGATGATATTCCGCGTTTCAGATACCGAATCGCTTAAGGAATACATCATAGGCGAAATATACGCACTGGGCTTCATCCTTTTTTGGACGTTTACAACTGGTGTTATATATCTTAATGAAATTAAGCGGAGCCTGGCCAATCATATTAATGGGCTGGGCGTGACTAACTACTACGGCCTGCCAGAAGCCACACGCCGCCAACACTACATCAACTGGCTGCAAAACATTGACCCTGCCATCGAAACCCATTTAGATATACCGCTGGCCAATGTAGCACGCGGCCAGCAGCTAACTGCAATTGTTAAAAAGATGTGCCATGCCGACACAACCCAGCGCTATCAAACCGTAGATGAAGTAATTAATGCAATGAAAGGGTTATAATAAAGTTATGTTGACTCCTGCTATTGCCGAAAAGGAGAACAAAGACGCACTAACTGCGCCTGGCTTAAACAAGCCGACACTTGGGGGACTCCCCGATTTTAAGCAGTTTGACCTTCCGCAATCCGCTCCGTCTACAAGCAATGAGCTTGTCTTTTTAGCCAACCAAAGAACTCGCGTTAAGCAATACATCCGGTCTTTCAAAAGTCCCCGCGCTTTGATGGAGCTTGGTGACATCCACCTTCTGCGCGGTAAGTACGGCCAAGCAAAAAAATGCTACAAAAACGCAATAGCCGCAGACCCCAACTTAATTGCCGCTTACAGAAAACTTATACCTCTTCTGATTCAATCTAACGACGTAGATGATGCGAATAATTATTATCGGCGCTTGCTTGCAGCAACTAACAACCACCCGAACTATGAGCATGAATACTTACTATTCAAAATAGCCTTCTTTGGCCACAAGGCAGATGAAATCAAAGATATAGAAGTTTCCCTAAAACAGCTCGTAGAACACAATTCGGATCGCGATGACATTGAGAATACTCTTGGGTTGCTTACCTTGAGCTACAAAAAGGATAAAAAAGCTGCCCAAAAGATTTTTACCAGTGCGCTAGCCAAGAACCCAAAGAACGTACATGCAAACAACAATCTCGGCTTATGCTTCTTGGATGACAAAGACTTCTCTACTGCCACTAAGTATTTTAAGAAGGCAGTCTCCTTCGATGCCAAATACAGCACGGGCTACGAAAACCTAGCAGCCACTTATCTTATGCAGCAAAAACCAGCCAATGCGCTAAAAACTCTCTTGGAGGCAAAGGACGCCAACCTAATACTTAGCGAAGTATGGGAACACAATATCGGCTGGCTAATGCTAAAAACCTCTGACTTTAAAGCTGCGAGGAAGTGGTATAAGGCGAAGATTGAAGAAGAACCAGACAATAATTTTCTTTTTAATAATCTTGGCCTATGCTACGAGCGCTTGGGTGATATTGATACCGCCAAGTCTTACTACTTACAGGCTACGCGCATGTACAACAAAAGGTTTGAAAAGACGAAGATATTACACGATCTCCGTGCGCTTACTGCATACCATAACCTAGCGCGCGTCGCGAATTACGAGAATGATACCGATGAACTGGAAATTGTCAGCAAACAGATTCTAGCGATGAAACCAGATGACCCGCGCGGCCACTACTATCGTGGGGTTGTAAGGATGAATAAAAAGGATTACAAGAACGCCAAGCTGCAATTCGAGAAAGTTATTCAACTAGATGAAAACTTTGTAGCTGCATATATTAACCTTGGCTTCATCCTTGAATCAATAGAACATGACTACGCATCCGCAATAGACTTGTTGGAGAAGATAGTATCTAGAGGCGCGGATGACATCTTAGCAATCAATAACCTAGTCTTCGCCTATATAAAAAATGGTGATATTAACAAAGGTGAAAAACTCCTAAAGAACACCCCTAAGCATCCGAGCTTCTTAGCTACAAAAGGGCTACTTTCGTTCACTAAAGGTAACGTCAACGAGGGCAATAAGCTCTATAAAGAAGCGATTGGTTTACTCTCGGCACGGATGAAAAACGAAGGCGAGCAAATTTGGGAATATGAACAAGCAGTTTACTGGCTTCGACAAAACGCTCTAGAGAAAGCCAGGAAGCATGTGCAAGCCGCCAAAGCCTTAGGGGACAAGATATATGTCTATAAAGACGTGCTTGCACTCGAAAAAGAATTGAAGACTAAAAAATAAAAGTAGAATAGATACAAAGGCTATTCAGCCCACGCATTACGTCGTGGGCTTTTATTTTTAGGAAGAATATGACCAACGACATAGCAACACTCAAAGACAAGTACATAGAGTATTACCGACAGCTACCAGTGCAGCGCTATGCGGCTATGTCTATTGGCCGTAACGAAGATACAATCATCCGCTGGCGTAGCGAAGATGCGGAGTTTGCGGAGCGTGTTCAAGATGTAGTATTCCCCGAAGGTTTGACTTACGATTGCGTGGATGGGTTTAGAATGGTAGCAGCGACAGGAATTGAACCTGTGACCTGAGGCTTATGAGTCCTCCGCTCTAACCGACTGAGCTACGCTGCCATATCGGATTATTATTTGGTTTTTATTTAATAACGACTGACCTTTTCGGACAGTCGTTATTGTATCAAACTGATCTGTTACTGGCTAGTCTTTAACAGAATGGGCAACCTTCTTCGGCTTTTTCTTGCATTTTTTTCTGTACTTCTTTGGCTAACTCTTGTTGTGTTTTGGCGGGAGCTTTCTTTGCTGCTTTAGGAGCTTTCTTTTCTTTCATGGTGGCCATTTGGCAGTTTCCTTTCTTTGTTTGTTTTATATTGCAATGCTTATACTTTATACTACAAGTTTTATGCTGTCAAGTTATACTTGATTTCATCCATATTATGATCCTCTACTCGTGCCATCTGCGCGGCACGAGTAGAGGACGCTCCAGCGGTAACATATCGGTGATGCTGCCGGTCTTGTCGTTGAACTCATGGTGAGTAACGAACTTTTTTATTACCCGTGCCCCTACTTAGTTACCTTCATAACAACTGTGTAACGAGAGGGTCAAGACAATCCTGTAGCTACCCGCTCTTTTGGTCCTTTTTGCCAGTAAGCTCCTTGTGGGTCACCATCCTGCCTCCAGATAGTAACTTACCTTTCCGAGTTATATAGGCCACGTAGTAGGTATCACCGTCAGGGTTCGCGTAGGGATGGGCAATGAGGCTGAGGACGTCGCCCTTCTTAATGCCAGTCTTTCTAATTCTGGAGCGAGCGGTAAACTTGCCCGTGAGTGGCACGATATCCTCCTTATGAAGAAACCGCTGTTTAGCGGGGTAGTGGTACAGTAGCATGAATTCATGAGTTGCACAACTTCTCATCAATTGCCTCACGTTTCAAAGTCTAGGTTATACCCCTCTCAAACTGCGTCTTTTCTTGATTTTCTGGCCCAATTAGATCGAAGAGTGGATTGAGTAGCTTCATAATGATAAAGAGAGCAATAGCACCAATAGCTATAGTGAGCCAACTCTCTGGGCCAATCGGGGTTACGTTAAAAATAGCAGCCAGTGGTGGCGTATATATAATCACAATCTGAATAAGCATTGAGGCAATTATACTAACTGTTAACCAAGGGTTCGACCACCAGCGTATTTTGTAATCAGTACGGATATCCACAAGGCGCACAAACTCGTAGACTACCATGCCGATAAAGACACTTGAAACAGCCATAGTTACACCTTGAGCTTGGAGTTCGAGAGTGTATTGCAATAACAGTGCCGCACTCATAAGTATGCCGAATACAACAATTTCAACCCACAGCCGCTTGGTTAAAATTGCCTGCTGATAATGCCTTGGTTTATGTTTCATCACGTTCTTCGATGCTGGGTCAGAGCCAAGGGCTATGGCCGGCAACCCATCAGTGACAATATTGATAAAGAGCAATTGAGCGGCTGTCAGCACTAAGTTGCCGTGTAGTAAAATGCCAAACAAAACGGTTATTACTTCAGCAATATTACAACTGAGCAAAAAGTTTACAAATTTGCGAACATTGTCATAGATGCCACGCCCTTCTTCGATAGCTTTGATAATAGTCACGAATTGATCATCAAGCAAAATCATGTCAGCTGCCTCTTTAGAAGCATCGGTACCTGTAATCCCCATGGCAATACCGATGTCAGCTGCTTTGATGGCTGGCGCGTCATTGACACCATCGCCAGTCATGGCAACTTGATGGCCATGGTGCTGCAGGGCCCGGACAATTTTAATCTTATCTTCGGGATTTACTCTGGCATAGACGCCAATGTGTTCAACTTTTTCACGCAGCTCCTCTTCGGATAGTTTGATGAGCTCAGCACCGGTCATGGCTTCGCCTTGAATGCCGATTTCGCGGGCTACGGCTTTAGCGGTTTCAATATTGTCGCCCGTTATCATAACCACCCGCATACCAGCTTCAGTTTGCACACGCTCGATAACTGCCTTTACTTCTGAACGGGGCGGGTCCATCATGCCTTGCAAACCAACAAAGATAAGATCATTCTCGAGCTCTTTTTCATCGGCTGGTTTTTGGGCAATGGTTTTGTAAGCAAAGCCCAGCACACGTAGAGCCTGCCCTGCCATGAGATTCATGGTTTTCGTAATCATCTCTCTGTCGTCAGCTGCGAGGGAATGTACTTTACCGTTGATCAGTATTTTACTGCAGCGCTCAAGCATAACATCTGGCGCACCCTTAACCGCCACTAATAAATCTTTGTTGCGGCGATGAAGCGTGCTCATCATTTTGCGCTCAGAATTAAAGGGGATCTCGTGAATTCGTGGATTCTCGCGCCTTAAGCTATCATGATGAAGATTAACTTTGGCTGCTGAAACAATCAAACTGCCCTCTGTCGGATCGCCAAGAATCTGGCCATCTTTCAGCCTGGCATTATTGCACAGCACACCGATCTCAAGTAATTGGCGGACGTCGTCACTGGCCGCCACTTTTTTATTATCACGATACAGCTCGCCCGTAATCCCGTAGCCATTGCCACTCAAATTATAGAGAATATTACCGACAAATATATGACGCACGGTCATTTCACCACGAGTCAGTGTACCTGTTTTATCGCTACAAACAACATCTGTCGAACCAAGTGATTCAACGGCCGAAAGCTTACGCACTAAAGCCTTTTTGGCTGCCATACGCCGCGCACCAAGCGCCAAGCTAATACGCACAACAAATGCCAGCCCTTCCGGTATTGCAGCCACTGCTAACGCGACTGCCGCTGTGAAAGCAAAGATTAACCGATGAGTGAGTTCGAAGGTGAGCGATTCTTTATCAAGAAAAAATATAATCACAAACACCGCCACACAAATACCCATAATGATCAGGCCAAGCTTTTTACCAAGGTCATTAAGCTTCTTCTGCATCGGAGTGTCTTCTTGCTCGACATCATTGACAAGCTTGGCGATTTTACCAATTTCAGTATTCGTGCCCGTACCCACTACTACCGCTTCTGCATTGCCAGTCGTAACCAAAGTGCCCGAGAATAGCATGTTGCGTTGATCTCCTAAGGCGTGACTGTTGGCGATAGGTTCGGTATGCTTACTGACCGGTACTGATTCTCCTGTCAAACTAGCTTCATTAACTTGAAGACGATTGGCAAGTAAAAGGCGCATGTCGGCTGGTATCTTTTTGCCTTCATCAAGCAATACAATATCACCGGGCACTAGTTCACTTACTGGTATTTCAAATTCACTACCGTCGCGCCGCACGCGGCAACTGTGACTCATGAGCTTTCTGAGTGCTTCTACCGTTCGTTCGGCTTTATACTCATTCAAAAAGCCAACTACCGCAATCGCGATGACAATTAAATAAATCAGCAATGATTCAGTTATTGAACCTTCTTTTTCAAGAAAACTAACGCCCAGTGAAACGGTTGCCGCGATAATTAAAATAATAATAAGAATATCTTTAAATTGACTAAAGAAAAGTTTTAGTGGCGAAAAAGCATTGCCACGCGGTAATTCATTGAACCCAAAACGTTTTCGCCGCTTCTCCGCCTCTGGCGAAGTAAGGCCTCGGGTTTGCTCACTCCCCATGAGTTCAAGAACAGTTTCGCTGGATTGTTGGTAAAAATATGTGTCTAACTTTGACATCTATTATCTCGACGTGCTATACACTATGGTAAGGCTCTACGCACAAAAATACAAAAAATAACATGACACACTTTTTACAAGCTACGCTTTCGCCAGTGATTTACCTTGCTCATGCTGACTTAGAAAAAATAGTCAGTGATTTGTCGATTTCTGTTGTAGCTGGCGGTTCAGTGGCACTTATTGCGCTTGTTTTGTTGGCTATCGCTTTTAATACCAAGATACCTGCTTTAAAGCCAACAATTTTTGCCTTAATTGTAATTGTAGTGCTTGGTACGACAGCCACTATTAGCGGCGCGACAATATATTTAAATGCTCAATCAGCAACTGGTGGGCCCGTTCACTGGCATGCTGATATCGAATATTGGGCCTGTGGCAATGAGCTTGAAATACGCGACCCGCACGGTGCACTCAGTAATAAAATTGGCACACCAACTCTACACGAACATAATGACAAGCGTATTCATCTTGAAGGCGTCCCAGTCACCTTGCCCGAAGACGCTTCATTGGGAAAATTTATGAAAGTGCTCGGCGGTGAAGTGAGTGACAGTAGTTTAGTAATCCCGCTCAATGACGAGAAATACTTTGAAGACACCGCTGACGAAGTGGATGGTGATGGCGCCGGTGCTTCAACACCAGCAGAAGTGTATCCTTATATTATTACAGGTAAAGATGG
This sequence comes from Candidatus Saccharimonadota bacterium, assembly GCA_029288315.1. GTDB lineage: Bacteria > Patescibacteriota > Saccharimonadia > Saccharimonadales > EFPC-124 > JARIHL01. The sequence continues at coordinate 11,845 of JARIHL010000035.1, read as the reverse complement.
TAAATATGCCTCATTTATCAATGGCCAAACTTGTGGCGACCAGAAGGCTGAAGTGCAAGTCTTTGCCTATCGCTATGACCCACACACAAAAACATACCGGCAAACCAAACTTGAGCATCCTGAATACTTTGCAATCTCGCCACATAGCGAAGTGCCACCAGGAGACTGCGTGATCTTTGAATTTGCCCCTAAAAAAGATCGGACAGATAAGCTCTGCCAGCAATATGGTATTCGAGATGCTGACCGCTGCATGGAATTTGGCGTAAAGCCTGATGAAGGTAAAATCTGTGAAATTAAGGAGGTGCGGTCATGAACTCGCTTTCGTTCGTTGCGCAAAGCACTGGACTTGACCTACCAACATTAGGCTTAGTAATCACATCGGCTGCTATCGATGCCATTAATCCTTGTGCCATTGGGGTATTGATTTTAATGGTTTCAGTCATTCTTGGTGGTGGTGGTTCAACTAAGCGCTTACTTTTGTTGGGTGGTGCGTACATTGCTTCTATCTTTGTCGTTTACTTGGTGGCTGGTCTTGGCTTAATATATTTCTTCTCTGAAATTCCGATTGTGATTGCCGAGTATCTGTCGATTGGCGTGGGTCTCTTAGTTATCTTGGCCGGTCTGCTTGAGATTAAAGATTATTTTTGGTACGGCAAAGGGTTTAGTTTGCAAATCCCTCATTATTTTGCAAAAAAGATTCAGGAATACTCAACGAGTAAAACAACAATTATCGGCGTTATGTTTTTGGGCGCCTTTGTAGCTGCCGTTGAATTGCCCTGCACTGGCGCACCGTATTTAGCGATTATTACCGTCTTGCGAATCAATTTTGATGTCACGGCTTTCGGCTTGATGGTACTGTACAATATTATTTTTGTATCACCGCTGCTGGTGATCTTGGCGATGGTTGCGAGCGGATCCAAACTCAGCTCAGTCCAAAAATGGAAAGAAGACAGCAAAGGCACGATGCGACTGGCAATTGGCCTCATGCTGATTGCACTCGGTTGGATATTAATCTTAATTGCCAACGGAGTTATTAACTTCGGGTGAGCACCATGAAAGCGCACATTGTGAAACGAACACCAAGACACAGCGAACCCTTCGACGAACGTAAACTGTACGCCAGCATTTACGCCTCGTGTTTAAGCGTACGCACGCCAGTAGGCGCGGCGGAATTAACTGCTGAAAAAATTTGCCAAGATATAACACCATGGCTGACAGTCAAAGATGAGGTGACGTCGGCCGATATTCGCCGCCGGGCAGCTGAGCATTTGACTGTGTATAACCCGCATGCTGCATATATTTATAAACATCATCGGCTTATCTCATAGGAGGGCATTATGGCAAAAGAACAATATGATTTCGATCTCATAATACTGGGGAGCGGTGGTGGCGGAAGCGTGGCTGCACATATCGCCATTACTGCCGGCAAGCGAGTGGCTATTGTTGAGCCAGCTGAAATGGGAGGCGAATGCCCAAATTGGGGTTGCGTGCCAACCAAGGCTCTGCTTCATGCGGCTGAAATTTACGACGGAGCCAAACATGGTCAGCAATTTGGCATTCGCTCTGGAGCGCTCAGTTACAACTATCCACTCATCAAAGCGTGGAAAGATTTAGCCGTCTATCGAACTGGCACTTCACAGGGCAAACGATTGTACGAGAGTGAAGGCATTAAAATTCTCAGTGGTATGGGCCAATTTATCGGGCCACATACCATTACGGTCAACCGGCGTCATTATTCTGCTGAGCATTTTTTAGTAGCAACGGGCACACACAATTTCATCCCGCCAATCGAAGGCCTAGATAAAACAGGCTATCTTACATTCCGTGAAGCAATTAACCTCACCCGCCCTCCAAAATCAATTTTCGTAATTGGTGGCGGTGCTATTGGTTGTGAATTTGCTGAATTATTCTCTATTTTTGGCACGAAAGTGTTTATTGCCGACGTAACCGCACGTCTCTTATTTAAGGAAGATGACGAAGTAAGTGAACTTGTACGAGACATCTTTGAGACGCAACGGGGCATGACTATACTGACGAACACAAAAGTCCTCAAGATTGTTAAAGAAGGCATTGCCAAACGAGTATATTTCCAACAGGGTAGCGAGGTTGCCTCGGTTAAAGTTGATGAGGTCCTTCTCGCAGCTGGCAAAATGGCCAATGTCGACATTGGCCTTGAGAACGCTGGCGTCGAATACACTCCGAAAGGTATCAATGTTGACGAACATCTACAAACAACTGCTAAGCATATTTATGCTGCCGGAGATGTAGTCGGGCCATATATGTTTACGCATATGGCTATCTATCAAAGCCGGATTGCTGCGCATAATATGTTACACAAACAAAAATTAAGTGTCGACTATCGCGCTGTGCCGCGTTGTGTCTTCATTAATCCTGAAATTGCATCAGTGGGTCTAAGTGAGAACGAATGTATTAAACGCGATCTGCGCATTAAACAAGCCATAGCGCCGATTTCGATTATTGGCCGATCTAATACCAGCAACGTTGATAAAGGCTTCGTAAAAGTTATCACTGACAAATCGGGGGTACTGATTGGCGCAAGTATTGTAAGCCCTCGTGCTGGTGAGATGATCCATGAATTAACATTAGCTATACAATATAGCTTGACTGCCGCTGAAGTAGCTAGCACCATTCATGCCTTTCCGACCTGGAGCGAAGCAGTGCGTATTGCTTGTAATAAAGTACAGCGCATGTCATAATTTCGCTTACTTCAAACACTAAAATCACTGATACAACAGAGAGCATAATTTAGGAGGAAAGTGATATGAGTGAGCACTTACAGCTTCGCAATATCAGCCCAGATATTGAAGCGAAATTGCAGGCAGTGGGCATCGCCGACAAAGCAACGCTTGAAAAAATGGGGGCTAAGAATGCGTATCAATTGCTTGTGGCGGCAGGGTATGAACAAGATTTAGAAATATATTATCGTTTATGCGGTGCGCTTGAGGATATAGATTGGCAGATTGTTGCCGACCGTGAAAAACGCCGGCAAGAAAAAGATATTGATTATGATACGTAATAAGTATTTACCCCTGAGCCATAAGTGATTAATTTTATTGCAATTTATCAAGCAACTGCATCTTCCAACCACTAACAAACTGCGGGCCAGGACAATCAGTTTTCGTAACTTCACTATGCCCGAGCACTGTTGCCGGGCTAATAGTAATATCAGAATATTGCTCGCTCATGATACGGGCAATACCTTCAAGCACAGCGCCGTTTGGTGCGCAGTCCATCAAGTCGTCATCAATACAGATAGCTACACTTCGCCGATTAACATCCCAGTTGCCTGCGTGCCAACCCAGCTCATCATCATTGAGTAAGCGTTCAGCCTCACCATCTGATCGAACTAACCAATGATACGCCCAAAATACATCCTGGCCATGACGCTGATGGCCAGAGCTTATTGCTTCTTCGGTACCATAAATATCATGTGATGGTAGGGGATTTGCATAAATCGGAACATAGAGGCGTAATAAATGCATAGCGTTAAGCCGTTCGCGAGTAAGGCCAGGCTTTCGCCCGGTATGGTGCAATACAATAGTGTCAACGGATTGACGTTCTTGATCCCAGTCTCGCCCCGAACCTAATGCCACCACTTGCTCTGCGAGCAATTGTTCAAATTGTTCATAAAGCCGCTCACGTGTTTGTTCAAGTCTCTGGAGCGGATTAGCGCCTTGCGCGAGCGCGAGCACACCCGCTCCAAACTCTCGGCGCCGGCGTTGAGATTGAATCTCCCTATACCAAAGCGGGTTTTCGACCATCAGTCGTAATTGTTCAGAATTATATCGTTCAATCATTATCTATCTACAACCTATACCATAGATTACATCTAATTATTCCTTACTAACCTAGAATAAAAACAAGCAGTTTTATATCATGCTCAGGATAGAGTAATTTAAGTCTGACTCAAGACTGCCACTCATATTAGGCCTTACCCCCGTGTCTTTCGACAAGATTAGCCAACCCTTGCCTTCCAGCTCTCGTAATTGAGTAGATTAGGAGACGACGCCCTTCTCGTCGGCTATTCATCCAGCCCGCAGCTGCCCACATCTTAAGAAACTGGCCGACAGCGGTAGGATGTGCACCAGTAGCTTGAGCGACACTCGCAATCGTAACCGTTCCCCCTCTTTTAACAGTAAGCAGATAGCGCGCCACGCCGATGCTCTGCATATATTCATTCACCCGCAATCTGAAGAGTGATTAACTTATACATTACCAGATAAAGCCCTAGAGGAAATATATTGTTTGGGTATAAGATAGGTGGTTAGTCTTCCAGGGCCGGTGTGTTTACCGGCCCTGGAAGACGTGAGTGCTCTTGCGCCGTTCAGTGACGCTACTTTTTTCTGCGACGGATCTTGGTGAAAAGCCTCCCCTTCTTCTTCTTTTTCTCAGGAAGCGGCGTTGCCACCACGGGCAACCTTCCTGCATTGAAAAGGCCCATGAAGATCCTCTCTTCTATTGCGAAACGGCTCACCGTAGCTGTAGCCAATAAAATTTTATAATAGAATAATAAAATGTCAACTACAGAGCCTTATTTCTTATGGCTCTGCATTTTTAATATAAGAGAGTCAAACTTTTAGCTTATGCCTGGTGAGCTACATGGTCGGATCTCAAGAGAGCAAGCATGGCATATGTGGCGAGATAGGCCATGAAAAATAAATGATAATAACAAAAAAAGACTCCGAGGAGCCTTCTTGAATCTTCCTTGGTAGCGGGGGCAGGATTTGAACCTGCGACCTCTTGGTTATGAGCCAAGCGAGCTGCCGGGCTGCTCTACCCCGCGGCGACGCACATAAAAGTGCAATAACTTTAATGGTACTCATCTGGAGCGTCTCTGTCAAGTTATCCATCGCGCTTTAGCTATAGAAGCGCTGTTCGGAAAGGATTACTGCTTGTTACTCAAAAGAAAATATCGCCATTGTTCAAAATTACTACGTTCTTGTATAGGGGTGGTAGCAGGCGCCTCTTCTTTAGCTGCTGGAATAATTGTGTTAGAAGGGAGCATAAGCAATTTTTCACCAGGAGCCGCCTTGTTTAAGCGCTCTCTGGCACTTAACTCAAGATATTCATTCGTTTGATAATATTTTTTTTGAAAGGCTAAGGTTTCGTTTTCAAGTTCATAGTAGGTTAATTCTTGATTCAATGTATCTACTTGCTGTTGGAGGGCAAAGTTTTTTTGAATTGCTTCAACGGTACCCCATACCCAACTTAAAGCAATCAGTAAAGCAACGAGTAAAACGCCATTATTCAGATTAAGGTATTGTTTTAGATGTTTTAACATTTTTGTATACCCAGGTCATTAAAACTATTAGTGTGGGATGCAGACTTCCACTCCTAGGAGCTCGACGATTCTGAGGGGAATATAGCGAGTGGAGTGTTCTCTTGGAGGATTCGAAGGTATCTTTCTACTAGTGTAGCCGTTTGCGTAAAGAGTTGCAAAGCTTAGGTATTTTCGCTCAGCAGAGCTCTTAATACCCCGTTTGTCATACCAAAACCATCCTGCAAGGCGTATTCTCCACCGCCAGCAACATTTCCCACGTGCACCACATTGTATTTTTCAACCAACTTACCTTCACTGCGGTAAATTGTCATATTCGTTTCAATCCAACGTTTTTTAATTTCTTCAGCTAGATCATAATAGCCGTAATGCCGCAACCCTTCAATGGCTATCCAGTGCAAAGGCGCCCAACCATTTGGCGCATCCCACTGCTGGCCAGTGCTTACAAGTGTGGTGAGCAATCCACCATCTTTAAGAAACTTGACTTTAAGTACTTCAGCCACAGCAGCCGCTTGTTCCTGTGTTGCTATTTGCGCATACAGCGGAAAGATACCTGCAAGCGTAAAATGTTCTGTACGCTTACCTTCACTATGATCATAATCGAAAAAAAACTTATCTTTTTCAGACCAACAGTACTTCAAGATAGATTCGCGCCGCATATGCATTTTATACTCATAGCGTTTAGCGAGTAGTGGCTGCTTAAGCAGTTTGTACGCTTCGGCAATTGTTTGTTCAAGCTGATATAAAATACTGTTTAAATCGACTGCTGCAAGCTCGGTAGTGCGAATACTTTGAATAGTCTTACCATCCTTGAACCAACGTGATGAGAAATCCCAGCCTGATTCAGCCGCTGCCCGTAAGTCAAGATACACTTGGCTTGGTGCGCGCTCAGGTGCGAGATGTGCCGTCTCGACATCTTCTTTGTATGATTCGGGCCGTGGCGTACGTTTGTTGTCGTAATAACGATTTAGATAGCTACCATTTGGCATCAGCATAACCCGATGGTAGGTTGGAGCTTGAGGATGGAGCTGTTTAAAGCCCTTCATCCAAAAACGATACTCCACTAATAAATAGGGCAAATGTTTTACAAGTACCTCTTCCCCTTCTTTCTCAGCTAATAAGCGCAACATATGCGAAAAAAATGGTGGTTGCGAACGGCCAATATAATAAGTGCGGCTGGCTGAAGGAATATAGTCAAACTTTCTGAGAAGGAAAGCGTAATTCTGAATCATCTGTCTCACAAGTTCCCAACGATTTGAAGCAGCCAAGCCCAACATAATAAAATAGTTATCCCAATACCACATGGCACCAAAACGTCCACCAGGCACAACATAAGGATAGGGTAAAGCTATCAATGAGCCTTGGTTTGAGTAATTCTCACGCGTTAAGACATCCCATAGTTCATCAATATGCTCTTCAATAGTATGATTGGGATTGGTTTTATAGATGCCGTCTTCTAACAAGAGGGTTCTAAAATTTTTTTCGACAAACGTATGGAGGTCAAAACCTGGGGTTTTGCGTTCTTGCTCATAGGTTTTTAGAATAATGTGCAATTTGCTTGACGGCACTAGGTCAACAAACGTCATGCCATCCGGATATATGCGACGCATTTGGACATCTTGAAACAACTCACCAAGCAGTTCATCAGGCGAGGGTTTCGCTGGTCCAAATCCGCCTGTTGCTTTCGTAAGTTGTGATTTGACTTTACGTTTGAAATTAAAAAATGGAAATTGCATGAAAATTTTTAAAATTACGCTTGTCCTTGATTATAAAGCTGGGCTACTCCAGCGACAAGGCAATCAATTGTGCCCAAGCTGCAACTGAAGTGTATGATCGTATTGCATGGCTTTTGCAAAAATAGCGTGACATGTCAAGGTGCGGATTGCTATACTTACTACCGTTACCCTAGGTCAGTACAACTAGTATTAATTACCTTATGGGGCTGTAGCTCAGTGGCCTAGAGCAGGCGGCTCATAACCGCTTGGTCGCTGGTTCGAATCCAGCCAGCCCCACCATATTAGTTTTTCAGCGTCCATTGTTCAGTCCACATCGCTACTCGATAAATAAGTGATTATCTATAATCTCGATTTGATCGCCATTCTCAAATACTTTTTTCGCGGCAAGGTCAACTTTAATAACGCCGGCTGTCTTTTTCCTGTGGCAGTTCGGGCATAGTGCCCATAAATTTGACGCATCATCAGTCCCCTCTAACTCAACAGGAATAATGTGATCCACATCAATTATTCGATTTAAAACGTTTTTGTGGTTACGATACTCGCACTTAAAATTACATACTTGGCAACTGTAATTTTCTATCTTTGCAATTCTGCGTTTCTGAGTAATGTTTTCGCGTCTCACTCTTCGTGGTTGATTGGATTCAGTGTAACGCGGACCAGAAGTTGTGAAAGCACGTGCTTCTTTGAGTAGATCCGGTATAGTCTTCGCAGCTAAATCTTGATCTATTGCGGATGCCATTCTTTCTTCAATTTCTTGAGTATTAGAGCTTTGGGAGTCAATTGCAAAAAAGTCTCGGGACGAGCAAAGTAATAATTCTTCGTAGACTGGATTCACTGAGGATGCTGAGCCATTAACTGGGAACTGGGGGTTTTGAGCATCAATCCTCTTGGCCGCCTTCTGCAATTCTTTCAGTCTGATTCCTGACTGCGATAAAGCATCCACTTCTTTTTTTATTTGTTCTTGGGACTTTATGTTAAGTGGCGTATCAAAATCAATATTAAGGTCGTCAGAGAATAAATATATTTTGTCTAAGGTAAAGACGTACGGCCATTTATTGTCGTTATCCTGGATTTCTTGAATCCAGGATGAGTCGGTTTTTCTAAACTTTGCGTTGGCAATAGTGGCATAACCAATGATCGAAGAGACGGTACGGTTTGAGTAAACAGTCGAGATCGAAGAATGAAGGAGAGCTATGTCTCCAGGCTGCAACTTGTCCCAAAGTAATTTGTTAAAATTATTAACAGCCCACTTTTTTAAACCTATTCCTGTTATCCAGTTCTCAGGCGGACCGGTAAACCTATATGTGTTTCTCATAATTGTGTGTACTTGGTGCGCTGCCCTTTAGTCTTATCAAATAAAATACTTTGCAGCGTAAGCTTCCAACCCCTCTTAAGTCACTCATAAACTAAGTATAGCCCAATTGCAAGCAATTCCCGTTAAGGCAGGGATGTGCTGGGTGATAGCTGCTCTTTTATCTGATACAGTCCTAAGAGATGGGGACGCACTTATCATAGATCCTTAAGTGGCATCATAATCTGAATTATCGCAGCTAAAATTACGCAATTCATCTATTACTACATCCATGATTAAATATGCGCATGACTACCTTTTCTCAACCAGCTAACACTTTGCTAGAACTTGACGTGCCTTCTCTCAATAGTGATCAGCTTGCTCAGTTTAAATACAATAATCTTCACATAAGCGATGGCGGCTTATTTAATTTACAGCGTGCTCTTGATGGTTTGCGCCATAAAGTGGGCCATTATGTCATTGGTATTGATATAGGTGGCGATAAAGCTGCGACGCAACTATTCAAGGTGAGCCATCAAGGACTTATCGCGGACGAATCATTTTCAGATTTTAGACAGAATGAAAGCGGCCAAGGTTACATTGAAAGCCTTGAGCGTACTGCTGCGTTTGCTAAAGAGAATAATATTCCAGTAGGATTATCGATTGGTATACCCATGCAAGGTTCAAAAACAGCGGATAAAACTAAACTGCCAGCACTTCAGCGAGCTTTAAGGAAATATTCTAACGATTTCTCAATACTTATCCCTCATTTAACGGCCTGTTTAAATGATGGGCCGGCAGGGTTAATGAGCGGTGCGATACATACTCATTTGTTAGGCTCCACGGAAATCAATCAAATTATTTATATTGTTAATGGGGGCGGTATTGGTGCCGCCGTTTTGAAAGATGGAAAAATATTTGCAGTAGAGGCAGGCCATACCATCCCCGTTATCGATGAGCTTAATAAGTATCACGATCAAAGAGAATGTGGCATATTTGGCGCCACACACCTTTGTTTTGAGCTTGCGGCCAGCAACAAACAAGGTATCGAAGCTATCTGGGAAAGAAAAACAGGCACGCGCCTCAGTGCTATTGCTATCGAAAAACGCTTTACTCAGGCCGAAGAGTATGGTGACTTAGCTTTAGAACTATACGACTATTCAGCCCTTATGATTGCGCACCTTATCAAGGGCCTAGGTACTGTTTTTGATATGACTGTTTCTGACCCAGCATTCGCTTTTATTGGGCACGGGGGAGCCTTTAAATTCCCAGACTATGGGTCAAGAATAAGCCAAATTCTAACCAAAGACATGCTCGGTAAAAATGTTTCTATGCTACTCACCAACAGCTATAGTGAGAATGCTTGTCTGGACGGCGCCGCTTTGAGCGCTATAATTCATTCGTAATTATGTTCGTGCGCTTTATTGATTACTGAATTTTACGATATCGCCACACAGCAATAGGGATAAAAACAGTCAGTAAAACAGCTATCCACACCAGCGTGTGCCACACTGCATCGCCACTGCCCATTCCCTGCATTAAATAGCGCACCGCATTGACTGCTTCCGTCACTGGCTGATGGTTAGCAAATACTTGTAACCAACTTGGCATGGTTGCAACCGGCACAAATACTGAGCTTGCAAAAACTAACGGAAAGACCCATAAGAAACCGGCTACTTGTACTGTTTCTGAATCTCTTAGGAGTAATCCGACAGTGGCACTCACCCAACTAAAGGCATAGGCGAATAAAACAATGACGCCTATGGCCAGCAAGAAGTACAGTATGCCTTCTTGAAATCTAAAACCGAGTAGATAACCGACTGCAAGCATTATCGCAATAACCACAACGTTTCTGACTGAATCAGCTATTGTACGACCGGCTAACACTGCATATCGGGCAATAGGCAGGCTCCTTAAACGATCCACAACGCCTTTGTTTAAATCTTCGGCCAGACCGACTCCTGTTTGGATAGCTCCAAACAGTGCTGTTTGCGCTAAGATCCCTGGCAGTAAAAAGTTGATGTAGTTTCCGCCGCTCTCTGGGCCGACCGCTCCGCCAAATACAAAGTTGAAAAGCAATAAAAACACCACTGGTTGGATTGAACTAAAAATCAGCAGTTGAGGAATGCGAAAATTGCGTTTTACGTTACGGTTTACAATTTGCAGGGTATTGCTTACGCCACTCATTATTTAGTCTCCTTTGCAGAATGCCCTGTTACAGCCAAAAAAACGTCATCAAGGCTGGGCCGATGCACGCTTAATTCTTCGGCGGTAAGTTTGGCCTTTTTTAGTTCTGCTGCAACCGCTAATAAATCGTCCGTGCCAGATGTAGTCCGCACCCGTAAACGCTGCGTTAGATCATCAACTTCTACCTCAGTTTTGAGTCTCTGCTCTATAACTTCTTTGGCTCTTGCAAGTTGCGCGTCACTCACCCTTAGTTCAATCACATCCTGGCCAAGACTACTCTTGAGGCTTTCTGCCGTACCCTCAACAATCATTTTGCCGTGATCAACCACATAAATATAATCACAGAGTGCGTCAGCTTCTTCAAGATATTGTGTTGTTAGTAAAATAGTGACTCCTTGTTTTACGAGGTCACGAATAATATCCCACAGCTGCAAACGAGTACGCGGATCGAGCCCAGTCGTGGGTTCGTCTAGAAATAAGACGTGGGGAGTCGCCACTAAACTGGCACCTAAGTCAAGCCGGCGGCGCATACCGCCCGAATATGTTTTAGTTTGCCGATCAGCCGCATCGACTAAGTCAAGCCGTTCAAGTAATTCTTGACTGCGTTTTTTTGCTTGTGGCGAATCCATACCATAGAGCCTGCCCACCATATAGAGTGTCTCTCGGCCAGTTAAAAAATCGTCAACAGCAGCATATTGCCCAGCTAATCCAATTCGCTTTCGTGCTTCGCTAGGGTCTGCCAGAACATCAACCCCATCAACCATCACCCTGCCATCATCAGGCGACAGGAGGGTTGTCATAATCTTAATAAGTGTACTTTTACCAGCACCATTTGGGCCAAGCAATCCTGTCACTTTACTCTGCCGAGCCTTTAAATCAACAGTGTCAAGCGCCTTCAGCGTACCAAACTGTTTGGTCACACCTTGAACATTAATAGCTAGCTTGTCGTTAGTGATTTTATCGGGCATACTTATTTCTCGCATCTTTCTTAAGTTGTTTTGTAACTCAGCCTGTTTACTCACTTGTTGAATGTGTCTTCAGATGATTGATCTAAAATTTCATACCGCTTGTCATAGCTTCGTGAGATGACGGGTTAAATACTGTTTTTAGAGCATCGTAAGCAAATTTGCATTCGCTACGAATCTCATCAAAAAGAATCTTATTGTGAAAATCTCGATCAATCTTCTTTAATACGTACTGCTTTGCCTCCTCCAGACCTTTTTCTTCCTTGCCTATAGCCCAAGTAGCAAAGATATAAAAATCTGATAGCAGGTGAGCTTTGGCGTCAGCCGTAGCGAGTACTTTTCCCTCAGTGCTGGTTGGGACCTGGCC
>JARIHL010000029.1 GCA_029288315.1 Candidatus Saccharimonadota bacterium | reverse complement strand
CCCTATTTATAAAGTGCTGACTGAAGAAGGTCCAGACCATGATAAACTATTTACTCTCGGTGTTTACGTTGGCGCAAAATTACTCGGCAAAGGAAGCGGCCCTTCAAAGCAAATCGCTCAGCAAGAAGCGGCTCAAATTGCGCTGAGACAATATACGAAGAAAGCGGTATAGCATTACCCGGCAAATTTTTTTGGAGGATTTCAAGATTCACGTATGCAAACACATTGACAACAGAGATAATAATAGGTAAAATTATCCATAATTGCACATAAGTTTTAAGAGGATTTTATAAAGCATGCTTGCTATTCGTCTGCAACGACTTGGCCGTAAAGAAATGCCCGTCTATCGACTCGCTGTTCAAGAAGCGAAACGTCATCCATCAAGTGGTCGTGTAGTCGCCTATGTTGGTACTTTTAACCCCCACACTAAAGCAACTACGATCAATCAAGAGAAGATTTCTTTCTACCTTAAAAATGGCGCACAACCCACATCGCGTGTTGTTCGCATTTTAACCAATGAGAAGCTCGAATTACCCAACTGGGTGAAGCAGCCTCGAACTGATAAGAAATTTGAAACCCGTAAACCCGAAAAACTGCGCAAGAACCAGCCCAAAGAAGAAGCCCCAATCAACACTCCCGAACAAGCAGAAAGTGAAAAAGCAACTTAAGGGCAAAAGCCTCTTTTAGTTCACAATCTTCTAAACAAGCATAACCACATTGCGGCAGATAGCTATGATAAGCTACAATACATACATACTTTAGATATTAATGAGGAGAGACTGTATGTCTACCATAGATCAGCAATTTGTCGAATTCATTGTCAAGTCACTTGTTAATAAGCCTGAGGCAGTTCAGATTGAACGTCGAATTGATGAAAAAGGCGTACTGCTAGAGCTTACTGTTGACCCAGAAGACCTTGGAAGAATCATTGGGAAACGCGGTGCGACCGCGCAAAGTCTTCGGACACTGTTGCGCGCGCTTGGTACGAAAAATGATGCCCGTTATAATCTAAAAATTGTCGATAATGATAACCCACAAAGCGCGGATGCTGGCATAGCAAACTATGACGCCCAGGATGATAGTGGAAAAGTTGTGGATGATTCAACAGATAAACCTGTGGATGATAAAGAAACAGTAACAAGTCGAACCAGAAAAGAACTTGCACAGTACGACGATCTCGATATATAATCATATTCAAGTTCAAAGCGCACATAAAATTATAGATAACGCTTAGAACCACAAAAATAAAAAAGCTCTATGCGAGCAACTCATAAGTTGAGAGCTTTATGTGGCGAAACGACCGGTCTAAATGGCGGGTCGTTTTGTGAATAATATGGGTCAAGCAAAAAGAATTATCACTGCACATTTGAAGGTAGGCCATATCTCAATTAGTTGAATTTGTTGTCTTGGGTAAGTTCAGTGAATTACTAAAAACAAGACCATTCACTATTACTGTTCGGTTGCCCTAAGTATAATGTGCTCATGGACCGGCCAATCACGCCTTGGAAGACGCTTAGCTCTCGAATTGTTCATGAAAGTCGATGGCTTACCCTCTACGAAGATGAGGTGGTTGCTCCGAATGGTGAACACCGCACCTATACATATATAAAGAGCCCACCTTTTGTCTTAGTGGTGGGATATGATGGTGCTCATTTCATTATGATTCATCAGCATCGTTATAATTCAAACGAATTGGTGAGCGAATTTCCAGGAGGTAGTATAGAGCTTGATGAGACACCTATTGACGCTGCTCAACGAGAGTTCCAGGAAGAAACCGGATTAGTGGCGGAGCGCTGGACTATGCTTGGCACGATTCATAACCCTAATCATGCTACTATTTTTCTGGCCGAAGGCCTGACTGATAGTGGTCGGCATAAAATGGAGGAAGATGGTATAAAGCGCCATGTGTGTCTTACTTCCTCAGAGATTGTTGCACTGGCCCATCAAAACCAGTTGACTGATTCTAAAACCTTAGCAGCTCTTTATTTATTTGAGCATCGGGTGAAAAGGGAAGATCTATAGTTTAAATCGGCCTAATCTAAAATGCATCTGGAGCTTTGCGACAAGCGTAAGGCTCCAGAATCTAACTTTTGCGTATGGCTGATGATATTTTACTTATTACCTATTTAACTTCCTCGGCGATCGCCCTAAAACAACATGCTATACTAACCACCAATATGGCCATACGTAAAATCCAGATTATTTCATTATTCCCTAACATGTTCGAAGAGGTTTTTAGTTCGAGCATGCTTTGGAAAGCGCAAGACAGAGGTATTGTTGCTTTTAATTATCATAATTTACGCGACTTTGGCATTGGCGCTCGCCAGCAGGTTGATGATACGCCTTACGGTGGTGGTGATGGCATGCTACTGAAGCCAGAACCATTATTTACGGCAATTGAAGCCGCAAAAGCAAACGATCCAAATGCTCTGGTGCTCCTTATGACACCGCGTGGCGAGCGATGGCGGCAAGCAATGGCGAAGACGTACGCAGAAGATGAACGAGGTATGATTATTGTTTGCGCTCGTTATGAAGGATACGATGAGCGCATTGTGGCTGTGGTTGATCGTCAGATATCTGTAGGCGACTATGTATTAACCGGTGGCGAAATACCGGCTATGATTATAGTAGATAGTGTAATTCGTTTAATCCCTGGCGTCTTAGGCGGTAAGCAGTCTGCCGAAATTGAAAGTTTTAGTGATGGGGAGACGCTTGAGTTCCCACAATATACAAGGCCAGCAGAATTTAGAGGCATGCACGTACCTGATGTACTGCTAAATGGAAATCATAGTGAAATTACCAAATGGCGGCAGATGCAATCTAAAAAAGTAAAATAAAAATGGCCCTGAAGAGCCAATAAACAGCCGTCAACAGCCGGGTAAGTGTTTAATAATGGGAGAATAACACTTACCCTGGCGAATACCTGAGTTGTTGTGGTGTAATCTGCGAAAATCGGACCGTTTTATTTTGAATCGGTTTTTGTATTGTTTTTCGCTTACATACTACTTTACAGGGCGGACAAAATAAGTACAAGGGTTTTATTATAAAATTACAACGCCTATACTATTTTCATAACGGCTATAATGTAATAGTAATGAAAAGGAGAACCAATGAAACTGTTTGATCTTGATCGTTTTATAAAACCTGTTAGTGCCCATTGCGACATACCTTGTGGCATCTATGAAACTGATACCATGAAGCATGCGGCTGACACTTGTTTAAAAATGATTGAAAAAATTGAAGCGCTGGACGAAACAGGCGAAAAATCAGATGGTCATAACAATTATATTCGTATGGTTATGATTAAAGAGAAGCATGCACAGCTTTGCAAAGAGCAGATTTACATTCTTTGGAGCGATTACTTTAAGCCTGAACATCTTGAAAAGTTTCCTGACCTGCATGATAAGTTTTGGCAAGCAGCAAAACAATGTAGTAAAGTAAAACAAGCTGTAAACCGAGAGCAGTGCGAAAAACTTATTGCACAAGTAACTGAACTTTCAGAAATTTTTGCGCAATCAAAGTAGTTATGATTTTAATTCGTCGCGTCATTGGCAATAGTATGTTCCCGCTTTTTCGCCAAGGAATGCTGGTATGTGCTATTCGTTTTATAAGACCACGCGTTGGTGATATTGTGATTGCTACGTATGGCAAAATGGAAATCCTAAAGCGCATTAAAGCCATAGGCGCCGACGGCTATTTTTTGCTCGGTGATAATGCGGCACAGAGTAGTGATAGCCGTACCTATGGCTGGTTTAATCCACAATCTATAAAAGGAGTAGTGATACGAAAGTTAATAAGATGATCGTTAAAACAGAGCCTGCATTAGTAGAGGATCGTAGACAACTTACAGTTAGCTATGGGTTAGCTGGGCTGCTCATTATTATGGCTTTGATGCAGCTATTAAAATTTGAGGCTTTCGTACAAGTGCTTGTTAATCAGGGCATCGGCACCCAGGCTGCCATACTAGTAGCGGTAAGTTTATTAACGTTTGAGATCTTTGCCTTACCCTTTCTGTTACGTATGTGGTTAAGCAATTTTGTGCGAGCAGTAAGCATTGTTTGTGTGCTGTTTGTGCCTATTGCTTGGTTCGTCGTGGCACTTATCTCGATACCGAGTACTATTGGGTTTTTTGGTGATTTTATCAGTCTTTCCTATAGCTCGGCGCTGGTCTTTATCCTCGCATTAGCCCTCCTCTCAGTATGGAGTTTCGTACTACTCAAAGCAGTCAAGACATTCCACCTTCGTTGAGTTATGAATCAGTTTAAGCTATAATCCAATCTGTTAAACAATGGCGAGTGGCCAAATGGTAAGGCACTGGTTTCTGGCACCAGGGATTGAAGGTTCGAATCCTTCCTCGCCAGCCATGACATTATTACAACAAAATACCGTCTGAAAACGGCAATTTTTGCCATTTTATATCTATTTTCATATTCAATCCCTTCAACACGGATTTTTGTAGTCAATTTGATTATATTATATTTCTTTATTCACAATCCGCGCGCAATATAATGATCACCAAAGAATATCAGTCCGCCATGGTGGTAAGCTGCATCCAGAATACACTGTCCACTGTAGACATGTATATTAATAGCTAAAAGTGTTTTCGGTTGGAAAATGCACGGAGAGCGGGTAAACCGCCCTCCGCACGTCCCTCGTCATCTACGATGCCAGAACGTTAGTTACCGCCACCAAGCAATCCTCTAGAGAAGTATGCCGGGAGGAAGAGGTGTGGATGTCGAACGCCTGTGTATCAGTGTCTTTGACCACTTCGGTGCTGACCCTCAGGACACCCGGTACATCCCGAATTTTCGCGAGCAGCTGCTCTGTCGGATTCTGCGCGAAGTACGTCCAGACATTACTGAGATAGTAATCACCAGGTATCCCCATGCTGCCTCTAAGGTACAGCCATGCCGCAGAAAAGATGTATTGCTTATCTGCATGCATGAACGTCAGTTCCACCTTGTTGCCGCTCGTATGCGTTGCGTCGCTCACTGCCCGCATAAGCTGATCGAGCTGGCTTCTGAGCGATTCCTCGCGTTGTACAGTGAAACAACCAAGGTTACAAGCACTGCACTCGGAACATGTGGCAGGACGTTCGGCGACACTGCCGTGCTCCTCGAGCCAGGTAACAACTTGCAAAGCCTCCTGTACATCGTCAGTATCCATACCGTGGCCGCACAGATGAAGATCCAGCTGGTTCCGGCTCTCTACCTTGCCATAGACCGTGCGCCCGTAAAATTCGAAGCGCACCCCTTGCAACTGCGCCTTAGACATGACTATCTCCCTTGTTCGTTGCAGGAACATTTTATATTATAAAATATTAAGTATTTTTATACAAGTAATGTCACGACAGCTCTTGAGCACTCCCGCCATCACTCGTCATCCTGGCCTCAAATTCCGATGAAATGCTTATCTCACAATGGGAGAATTTAACTTGAGGAGTGGAATCAGACAATTGAAGCTAATCTGACGGGACCTCTTCGTTGAAGCCATGATCTACGCAAAAACTTCGTGCGTGGTGGTTCACTTATCAATACTTCTAGTAACAGCGGGCAACATATCGCATATTCTAATATCGTCAATACGCACTAAAGCAGCACAAATTAATCTCACACAATCGTTTGCCGCTAATTTTGGTGCGCAGAGCATACAGGTAAATGCGATTATGCCGGGCTGGGTAACTACTGAAAGCATCAAGTCAAATATAATTATCTAGAGTCCGGCCGAAAATGCAGAGCATGTATTGCTGTGCACTGCATTTCGGCCAGATCCTTTGTTAAATTATCTTCCCCGGCCACATTGGTTGTGACAGCCTTGGGAGCACTGATTGCAATGTACTTGGGGTGTAGCATTGCAGCCGGACGTGGAGTAGACACAGCTACATGTACAACCAGTTTTGGTACATTCAGGCCGTGCCATGTGAATGGTGGAAGGCTTGGCGGGTGCACCCCGAGGGCTTTGATAAGCTACAGCAGCATTCAAAGTCTGCGCGCACGGTCGTTGAATAGTTACTTCTGCAGGCATTTTCACTCCTAAGACATGCGGCATGTATCGATTAGCGGATTACTAATCACAAATAAATAGTATTGTTGAGTAGGAGAATCGTCAAGAATAGTCTTGAACCTTCAAGCGTAAAATCATTAGCTTAAAGATTAGCTTAGTTTCTGGAGCCATTCATCCACTGCAGTAACAATATTGCTAATATCTGCGTCAGAGGTAAGATGATGATCGGCTGTTTCGAGCTGGACAAATTGTTTTGAGCCGGTAAGTTTTTTAAAAAAATCTGTTGATTGGATTATAGGCACAATCTTGTCAACTTTAGAATGCACAATGAGAGCAGGTGCTGTTATTTGAGTGGGTTGGAATTCTTGTTTAAAGAAATTCCATGTTTTCTTATGGCGAGGGTTGATGAGAGATAAAGTTTTAAAAATTATAAAAGTAGGGTAATGCTTACGCCCTAGTTTACCGGAACCAAAAAATCCATTGATAGTAATTAAGCCTTTGATTCTCGGTGATTTAGCAGCAATTGAAGCACTAAGGGCGCCAAAACTGCCTGCCATTAAAATAATTTCTCGGTAGGCATTAAAGTGCTTGGCAATCAAAATAATATCAGAAACTTGCTGTTCGACATTAAGGCCTCCTTGATCAGAAAAATTAAAGTTGAATGTGGAGTAGCCTTTATTATTCAACGCTTGGGTTATGGTGACAATAGATGGATGTTCGCTTGAACTCTGATACCCATGGCAGACAATAATAAGTCGTTCAGTGGGTTGCTTGTAACAAAGCTGACCAGTTAAAGTGCCACGTGCTAACTTGATAGTTTCAGAATGCATACTTCTCATTTTATAGTATCACACATGTTAATAGGGCTGAGATATGATTTTTAAAAACGAGCAGTTGTGGCTAAGATGAGTGTTTTGTCCCCTTAGATTCTTTAATCACCAACAGAGAAACAACTAACGCAAGAACTAGCAAGATACTTGAAGCTAAAAAGGCATCCTGATAACCTTGTAATTCGGCCGCTTTTTTAGTAAGTCCCGCTGCTTGACCAGCGGCAATACCAGCATTTGCAACGACTGCAAGTATAGCCACACCCAATGCGGCGCCCAGCTGTTGAGAGGTATTAATAAGTCCCGATACCAGGCCAGCTTGATGCCCAGGTGCCCCTGTTGTCGCCGCAACGGTTACCGCTACGAATGACAATCCAGCGCCACAGCCAAGTAGTATAAATGCCGGCAGCATGTGCAACCAATATGAGGAATCAATGGTTAACAAACTAAGGATAAACGTACTAAGAGCAAGGAGGGCCGTGCCTGCTACGAGCAATCGTTTAAAACCAAATGTTGTGATGAGTCGTGGCGCTTGCCGTGAAACAATACCGATAACAATCGGAATAGGAAGAAAGCAAGCTCCGGCAAGCAATGGAGAATAGTGAAGAATATTTTGAATATACAACGAAGCAAAAAAGAACAGACCGAGTGCACCAGCCATAACTGGCAACATAATTAAATTACCACCAGTTACATTACGAATTTTGAATATTCCTAGTGGCACTAAAGGATGTTTTGTGCGTGTTTCATTAACGAGAAAGCTAGCGAGTAAAATGATACTTAAAACAAGTGGCATTAGCGTGGCTGTGTTAATCCAACCCACTCTTGATGCTTCAGCGAGCGCATATACCAGTGACATTAAACCACCGGTAACAAGTACGGCACCAGGAATATCAAGCTGACGGTCTTTTGCCTCTTGAATATGTGCGGGAACGTATGTAAGTATCCCCCAAACGGCAAATAATCCAATTGGCACATTAACAAAGAAGTTCCATCGCCAGCCTAGATATTCAGTCAGCAAACCTCCTAAGAATACGCCTGCAGCAGCACCACCTGATGCTACCATAGCCCACACGCTCAGCGCTTTATTACGTTCGTGACCTTGCTGAAATGTAGTGATAAGAATTGATAAAGCAGACGGTGCCATAAAGGCTGCAGCCAGGCCTTGGAGAGCGCGTAGCATAATGAATTGTGTGTCGTTCTGTGTTAAACCAAGGAGTAATGAAAAGGTGGTAAACCCGGTTACTCCTATTACGAGCACTTTGCGTCGGCCAAATAGGTCGGCCGTGCGGCCCCCTAGCATTAAGAAGCCTCCAAATGTTAGAACGTATGCAGTAACTACCCACTGCAAGGCGCTTTGTTCGAAATTGAGCCCTGTTTTGATGGCTGGCAGGGCCACATTAACTATTGCGCTATCCAGCACTACTAAAAATTGTACGAGTGCAAGCAGCCATAAAATAGCCGTATTTTTATCTTTCATAGAGCTCCTATTCTTTGTAACGTTGAATATTGTAATTCTAAATAGTTTAAGTTGTCAAATATTTATATAAACTATATAATTACACTATGTTAGACCACAAAAAGCAAGTATCGGCCTACTGGCTACTTATGCAAGTAGCTATTCGTGCACGTCACGATTTCGCACGCCTAGCTGAAAAAAAATATCAACTCACGTGGGCGCAAATGCACACATTGTGTCTTATTGAGCCTGAACACCCTATGGCAATGAACCTCATTTCATGCCAACTCGGTTGTGACGCTTCGAACGTCACTGGCATCATAGATCGTTTAGAAGCTCAAGGTTATATGCTGCGCAGGGATAATCCTTTCGATCGCCGGATTAAAACGATCGTTCTTACAAATGAAGGCACCATGCTGCGCACGCGTATTCTAAATGATATTACACAAGCAGGGATTACGTATGTTCAAAACTTAACTACTAAGGAGCATCAACAACTATATTCATTGCTTGTGAAAGCACTCAGCACTCCTACTAAATCCTGCAATATAAATGTATAGTAATTACAGATGAAAAAAATCATATTTGGTATTTTTGCCCATCCTGACGACGAAGCATTTGGTCCTTCTGCAACATTAATGAAAGAAATCGCCACAGGCACTGAGGTGCATCTTATTTGTGTAACGCGCGGTGAGAATGGAGTTAATAGTGGTACTCATCTCGATTTAGGTGAAGTTAGGATGCAAGAATGGCGGGAAGCCTGCAGACAAATCGGGGTTACTGAAAACTATATGCTTGATTAT
The DNA here is from genome assembly GCA_029288315.1 of Candidatus Saccharimonadota bacterium. Lineage (GTDB taxonomy): Bacteria > Patescibacteriota > Saccharimonadia > Saccharimonadales > EFPC-124 > JARIHL01. The sequence goes on along the minus strand of JARIHL010000029.1, from coordinate 1,294 downwards.
CAGGACGGCACCCTCTGTAATAATAACTATCATGAGATTGCTTCTACAATTGAAACGTTAATTCGGGAGGTTTGTACCCGCAATGAAGCAATTGAGCTTTGTATGATGACTTTTGATAGTAATGGGCTCACAGGGCACCTCGACCATATTGCGATTAGTTATATTACTACGTTTGTGTTTTATCTCTTGCAGGCTAAGCCACCAACTCGTACCGTTGTTAAGGAGCTTGCCTATTTTTGCATGTCTAAAAAGCAGATGCCTCAGCCTAACCATGATTACTTTGTTTTTATGCCGGCTGGTCATTCGGATGACTATATAACCAGACGTGTTGATGTGTCGGCCTTGGTAGACAGAAAATTTGATGTCCTGCGAACGCATCGCACACAGCGTAAAGATGCTCAGCAGTCAATGAACGCTGGACGTGCGTTTCATGAAGTGGATAACTTTCGAGTTATTACTTCTTAATCTTGAATATGGGCCTGTCTTCAGATGAAGGGCTGGTGCCGCCACCTTGGGCTTTGTTGATGATATGTGTGTTATAGCGTTTGATTGCATAACGCAGAATAAAGAATAGGCCCACTAACGTGATCAGAATAAGCAAGAAAAGTTTATATGGAATCACCCAAAAAGTAGTTGTCGCGACAAGCGGTGGCTGATTTTGCCCATAACTAACATTTATTCTCGCTTCGTACTTGCCCAGAAGCCATGGAGTATTGAGCGTTTGTTCAAAACGTCGTATACTTTGCGGTAAAATACTTTTCGGAGTGTTTTTCGCCTCGGCAGGATCACCATTAATTCTTTGAGTAGCGACTTTTTGGCCAAACATATTCGTTATTTCAACGGTACCGGTGGGTTTAACGTGAACATTGCCGTCATTGTGAAGGCGTTCAACCAATGTAATTGGCCCGGCTTCAAAAAAAGAACGTTTGTTAAATTGAGGAGTGGCGCTATAAAACTCTACAACGGATGCCTTTTCCTTAACGTCACCCGACACCTGCAGTAATACAAGCGACCCAATGCTGGCAGACAAAGCAACGCCGCTTTCTTCAAGCTCGGGAGCAGTGCCAGTAAAACGGATGACTGCATAATGGCCGCCTGGTTCAGCATCTTTCGGTACATTGATCGGAAATTCAACTGTTTTAGTTTCTTTACTGTTAATTTTAAATGGCGCTGGACTTGCTATCCATTGCCGCAAAGAATAGCTAGTGTTTTGATTGTCATCAAAAATGATGTTGGGTTCACCAGTTTCGTTTTTAGCACCAAAATCATTGAACTGCATCTTAATCAGTAGTTC
>JARIHL010000018.1 GCA_029288315.1 Candidatus Saccharimonadota bacterium | reverse complement strand
ACATTGCCTTTTCTGCGGGCTTTAATAGCCGCGGACGCCTCACAATAAATATGAGGAAAATGTACGGTTTTACGCCTGAACGCCTGCGTAAAGAATCGCCGCCTAGCGAAAAAATCCAGCCCTTATCACTCCGAGCCGATTACCGGCCACCTTTCCATTGGGGATCCCTGTTGCAATTTCTGAAGGGACGGGCCACCCCGTCAGAATGGATCGAAGATAATACATACTATCGGCTCGTTGATGGCCACAAAATTAACGTTCGAAATGTATCTACAAAAAACTATTTGATAATACAAATTCCAGGCGAGCTGTCTCGCCAAGCTTATGCTGTTTTACATAAAGTTCGCCGTTTATTTGATCTCGATGCAAATCCTTTAATAATTGCCGCGGCTCTTTCTTGTGATCCTTTATTGAAACCCCTTATACAACGTAATCCTGGTCTGCGGGTCCCTGGCTGCTGGGATAGTTTTGAGATGTTGCTGCGAGTAATTATTGGGCAACAAGTAAGCGTAGCGGGTGCAACAACGATTATGCGGCGCTTCGCTATGCATATCGGTATAACACCTGAATCTGTTATACAGAGTTCGCCTGCAGCTATCGCAGCCATTGGCATGCCACTGAAACGAGCGACGACTATCTGGCACATTGCCTCGCTTATTCAATCAAAAACACTCAATCTTGAAGAAAAAGACCCAGAGCGATTTTACCGTCAGCTCGTAGCCATACCAGGTATTGGCCCTTGGACTGCTGAGTATTTACGCATGCGCATACTGGGTTGGCCTGATGCTTTTCCCGCTGGTGATCTTGGCTTGCAAAAGGCAATAACTCCCGGTTTACGTTACAGCGAAAAGCAACTACAAGAACGCTCTGCCACCTGGCGGCCATGGCGCAGCTATGCCACGGTGCTGTTATGGAAATCATTAGAAAATCAAGGAGGTTAACGATGTATTACACATGCACTGATACACCCGCAGGTATATTACTATTCATTAGTGACGGCACTGTAGTCAATGGTATTCATTGGAAGGTATTTAAGCGTACACCTGGTGTGGCCAAAGATTGGGAAGAAAATAGAACAATATTTAAAGAGGTACTTGACCAGTTTGATGAATATTTTGCTGGCCAACGTCAAACATTCACCTTTGCTTATAGCTTTCAAGGTACAACTTTTCAAAAGGCAGTTTGGAAAGAGCTCGAAAAGATCCCTTATGGTGCCTATTCAAGCTATCAAGCAATTGCCAACGCTATCGGAAAACCAAAGGCCGTGAGAGCTGTCGGTACCGCCGTTGGAAGTAATCCGCTCTCCATTGTTATACCATGCCACCGTGTGTTAACTTCTTCAATAAAATTAGGCGGCTATGCCGGCGGAATAAAAAGTAAAACATATCTTCTAAAAAGAGAAGGCATCCTATTTCGTGATTAAGACATAAGCATTTAAATATTTACCTTCTATTTTTGCTATAGTAGAGACAGCAATTTATAATCAATATATAAACAAACAGAGGACAGTTATGCTACAAGCCCACACAATACGCAATAATCTTTTCAAAAAAATCTTTCTAGTTTTTATCTTTATCTCGTTAGTAGCGGGTTTGGCGCCAGGTACTGCCAATGCAGCCCCTACCGATAAAAAAGATAACGATTTCATACCTTACATTATTGGCGGACATGAGGCTAGCCAAACGTACTCGGGCATGGCATCGCTGCAAGTTGAAGCCCCGGGCGAACCAGATTTTCATATTTGCGGGGCGATTCTCGTCTCAAGGCTTTATGTCGCCACTAATGCCCATTGTGTTACTGATTTTGATGGTTATCCCATTGATCCCGAGCTCCTCCATTTACGGATTGGTTCACAAGATCGTCTCGAGGGTGGCGTAGTGGTTAATGTAGCCCAGATATTACCCCATGCCGAATGGGATTGGGCAACTGGTGATGACCGTGTTGCCGATATTGCCCTGCTGCGTTTAGACGGCTATGTTCAGCTGCAACCATTTGAAGTCGCGACGCGATTAGCGCAAAGTGGAGCAGTAACCAGACTGTTGGGCTGGGGCTCGACCGAACCTTCAGGGGAAGGCCCCGCACCGCTTCGCCTCCAAGAGCTTGACACAAGGTTGGTAGGATCTGATAAATGCGCTAGTGCAGGCATTACAGCTGGCGAAATTTGCGTCTATAATCCAAACAAAACAGACGGTCCTTGCTACGGCGATAGTGGGGGACCAGCACTGCAAAAAGTCAATTCTAACCGCTGGTCAGTTGTTGGTAGTACAAGCCGCGGCACGAGTTTCTGGTGTGGTGAAGGTGCCACCGTATACACTGACTTAACATATTATCGCCCATGGATGTATGAGGTAATGCGCACTGGCACTGTGCCAGCAGCTGTCTCACAAAACCAAAGAGAATTATCTCAGGCTAAGCCCACCGAATATAACTGGCTCTATTCAAACCCCATCACCGCTAAGAGATAATTCTGAGACTTACTAAACTTGTTTCGCCATCTTCAATAACTAATCTAGAGGAAGACTTAATTAAGGATACTTCTCAGGCAAGGACTTGCCTGAGAAGTATCCTAGCGCTTTTACTCTCCCTGCTTTTTGGGATAAACCTTAATGTACCCAGATGAGCCAAGAGCTGCCAAACGTGCCGCCAAACTCTTTTTTGGAGGCTTCTTTTTCTTAGAACCAGAAGCCTGAGCAGGCCCTGTACTATGACTCTCGTCGGGACTGGATTGTGTTGAGTTCATCGGTCTCCTCTGAAAGATGCAGGCATTTTGATTATACAATGAATGTTTTGGATAATGTAAGTACATTCGAATTGAATAAATATCCTGTCTCTACTGACAGAGCACTACGCATGTTCGAGGTCAGGCTAATTTTTCTGTTGCTACTTAGATAAATAGTATTTCCATCAGGATATCTCTCATAGCAAGTTCAATTTTGCATAGCATAGATAATGTTCGCTCATACCTTGAATGGCGTCTGCCTCGATGCAGTGAAAGCCCTGATTATATACAATATGATCAGGGCGAGTACCAACATTACGAGTGGCTTTCTCTGGCGGAAGCGCTTCACTGAGATTGAGCTGCCGACACAGGTGGGGCATAACGCTCTGAGTATCATCAAAGTTAAGGTCACCAGCAATGACTAAAGGTTTATCGGCGGGCAATGCTTTGAGATACACCTGTTCAAGAGATCGGCCATAGCTCATACCAGGCTCTCGATCATATGAATACTGGAACACCTCCATTGGCCAATTATGAACTGCCGACAAAATAAATTGGCCAAAGTCGGCCAACAGAAGCCAACGTGTATGGTCGGTTGCCTGTCTTCCATTCGCAAAAAATAACGGAAAGTCTGGTTGCGGGAGGGGCACATTCCGAGCCGTAAAGGCGCGCGCTGATATAATACCGAGACCTAGCATGTACTGGCTATCTATATGCGAAGTATGTAGAGGAGCTTCATATATATTTGCAAAATTAAGCTTCTCTGCCAGCCTCGCAGTCATCGACCTACCGCTATCACCTTCCTTGATAAGATGTGTCTCCGGTAAACAAACTATGTCGGGCTTAATTTTTATTAGCTCGTAAGCAAAGTAATCAAGATCTTCACATGATTCGTAGTCGAATGTGCCTTTCGAACGCGCAAACCGGCCGCCAGATAGATTCCAGGTAGCAATTATTAAGTTATCTTTTGAGCCGGTTGTCATAAGTTAATCTATTTAGCAAACAGTTTTAAAAAGTCTCTTCTTGGTCTTCGCGCCACGGCGGAGTAGTAACAAGCAGCATCTTTAGCTTGCCTTTATAAGTAAATTTGTTGCCCGCAGGTATCACCACCAGATTCCCCGCCGCACATGCTTCTTTTTCGTCATTCACTTTAAAAAACCCATTTCCTTCCAGCACATAGTAAATAAAGGTTGATTGATGCTCAATGATAGTTGTTTCATGGCCTGTTTCTGTCGTGATCAATACAAAACCGGTGTTACTCGTTAGATCTTGGCTGGGAAATATTTTGCCTTTGATGCCGACCTTATGAAAAGAAGGAGAAGATGGTTCATGAAATACATACATGCCCAAAAGTATAGCAAACCCTCATCTAATTTTAGAATTTTTGCACTAGAATTTTGAATAATCCACCGCTTTTATCTCACTAAATACTCCTTTTGCAGAACTTGAATTTTGGATGCGGTCACTATATAAAAGTGTATGTATGGATAAACTAACCTCCTATCAGGAGGTAATTGCAATGATTGACACTATCGAAGATTATGTCCAGGCCTTTAAAGCTGGTGAGCGCAGAAAAGTTAAACGGCTCAGTGGCCGTCTTCTTAAAGGTACGAGTTCAGAGGCATTTGAGACACTCACCGACGACCCAAGTCGCCTTATTATTATGCTGATGGGTCCGGATGGACTTGAGCAATTGCTGGGGTTGGACGGCTACGGCATAATGCAAGCAATTGGCTACACTGATGCACATATTCGGGCTAAGATCCTGGAAGGCAATCATTTTAAGTTAGGCGTATTCAGCGAGAACGATCGGATACGGCTTGCTGATTGGGATGGTACAATCACCATCGTCTCAGAAGTTTACCCTGAAATAGCTCCAATTTTGCAGGCCCATGCCGCCAACCTTAAGGAAACGCCTTTCACGCAGATTGAGCGTGTAGCTGGGTTTAATTTTCATGAGGTTAATGTTGCCGGACCCATCGATCCGAGATACATGACGTATGAACGATTCCGCGCTTTACCCGCAAGTTCAATCGACCTCGTTGCAGTCCGTGCTTTTTTGTACTATTCACTACACTTACGTGAATTATATGCAGGCAATGGCCGTGTTGTTGATAGCAGTAGCGGTCAAACTGGCATGCTTGAATATTTCGCGCTCAACCTGCCACTTACCGATCTGGGGCATCACGCTTTGATTGACATCACGTTACCACCCGACATCCTCGAACGTAACAACAATGTAAAGTAAGAAGCGCGACATGCATGTAGAAACTGTCGGTTTCCCAATAGCTTCTTGGTTTTCGAATACAGTGAATAATTATGATCATCTGTATATGTTATATTATAACTAACTGAAATGGCTATACCTCAACACGGCGTCACAACTGACTATAATGATTGTGTAGTGCTTATGAAGAGCCTGCCAGATTCGTTTACCCCCAATGGTATTGACAATTTTGTCAAGGAACTCCCGAAAAGCCATCTAATGATAGTTAAATCCGATGACAATCTTCGTGGTTTTATTACATGGATCTTTCTTAATCGATTAGCCGAAATCAGCTGGCTCGCAGTGGCACCAGATAGTCAGGGTAAGGGCCTAGGAACACAACTAGTCCGACAAGCCGAGCAAGCAGCTCGAGATCATGGTGCCTTACAAATGGAAGTTAAGACCTTAGCCGAGGGACCTGAATCGCCACAGTATGAACGTACACGTCAATTTTATGAAAAACTTGGTTATAAGTTAGCGGAAGTTATCGATCCTTATCCAGATTGGGAGCCAGGTAACCCATGCGCTATTTACAAGAAAGATCTTTTATAGTTCATCTTCGTTTCACTGGTTCTTTCTGCATCTGCAAATATTGCAGTTACTCCTCCCTTTTATTATCCCAGGGTATATTTAATGATTCTAGATATATCTGTGAGCAAAGTGAGCCCTTTTGAGCTGCCGTAAAAAGGATGCTAGGATCATCTATATATTTTAAATCAGTATATTGCGTCATGGTTGTATCGGCCTGTGGAACTGTCGGGGTCTCTCCCTCAAAAACCTCTGCCCTATAATCACTAAGGTGAAGCATATAAGTATCTCGATCGCCAATCTTTTCACCGATTTTACCTGTAGGCTCAAGTGCCACACCCAGCTTGACACGACCAGCCCTGCACACAGCATCTTCTTCTGTCTCGCCTTGGTGTAAAGTAACAGCCGGAAAACCCCAAACACCGGCCAAAGGCCCATCCTCATCTTCCGGACGTTTTACGATCAAGAATTTACCTTGTTCATTTTTAATGACAATAGCGACAGCATTTTTTAGTGGTTTCATATAGCAAAGTTTAACAGATAAAGGATAGAATGCGTTAAAATAATCTTAAGAAATTAAACTAGATAGGCACCTACCCACTTCACCAGAAAGTACCATACTCAGAATTATGACCTTATCCCCTCTACGACCACCAGAGTATTTCCCAAAATTGCCGTGGAAGCGGGCGTATGAGTATATTAAGCGATTTCCGGTAGAGCCGCCGCTAGCCTGAACTTACGGCTAAATAAGTTGGTATTGTGTAAGTCTTAGTAGCGACAGCTCTCAAAAAACTTTGTCCCTGTTTTGCCTAAGCTTCATCACAACGTAAAATGAGCGTATGCACGCAAACATCTATATTGGCACATCTGGTTGGCATTACAGCGATTGGCAAGGAGCGTTTTACCCATCTGATATCACAGGATATCAAGAGCTGACGTTTCACGCACGGCATTTTAATACAGTTGAGAACAACTCTTCCTTCTACCGCATTGCCAGCCAGGAAACGTACAAAACATGGGATCGCATGACCCCCGAGGAGTACAAGTTCTCTATGAAACTTAACAAGCTCATCACCCACACGCACCGGTTAGAAATGAACAACGAAGTTATTGAAAAGGTGCGGTTCATTCTTGATACCACTCAGGTACTCGGCAAAAAGCTGGGTGCGATACTCATACAGCTGCCCGCCAGTTTTAAATATGACATACAACGCCTTAATACTTTTTTGGCGTTTTTTACTTATGAGGTGCGAGCCAAACCATATTCATTCGACATAGCTATAGAGTTTCGCAATAACTATTGGTTTACGGCGACATTATTCAAGTTACTTGAAAAATATAATGTTGCATTAGTCGCCGGACAATCCTCGCGGTGGCCTGGAATACGCCACGTTACTGCCAGTATCGTCTATATACGAATGCACGGTCCGGAGAAATTATTTGCCTCATCATATTCATCAGAGCAACTTACAGAACTAGCGGCGTATGTAACCCATCTGCCAAAACATATTACCCGTGTTTACATATACTTTAATAACGACTTCCATGGTTATGCTTTAAAAAATGCTCAGGAGCTTGCTACTATATTGACGCTTACTACGTCAAAAAGCATCTGAAAACTGCTACATGCCCGCGGTTTCATGATGTTATAAAACCTGAAGCTTTGCTGTGGTGGCCATTTACTTTATGCTTAGAAGATGAAAATATACCTCGCCAGGCATGGCCGTTCAACCTATAACGACTTAGGGCTTTGTAACGCCGACCCAACTGTAGACGTGCATCTTACACCTTTCGGGATTGAACAAGCGAAAGCCTTAGGCGAGAAGCTCAAACAAAAACACATTGATCATATCTTCGTGTCAAAACTTTGGCGCACGCAACAAACAGCAGAGATAGTTAACACTTTTCATAACGTAAAGATAGATATAGACTCACGCCTTGATGATGGATCTTCGGGCTTCGAGGGTAAACCATTCCAAGACTACGCCGCCGCTCTTGCGGCAGCTTCCGACAGATGGACGGCACGATTTAATGGCGGCGAGTCGATAGAAGACATAAAAAAACGCGTAGCAGCTTTTGTCGAGGAATTACAAACCAAAAAATACGATTCCGTACTCATCATTACCTCTCTATGGATAATTTTTGCGATGATAGCCCACATAAAAAACTTATCAAATGAAGAAGCCTGGAACCTTAAAGTAGAGCAGGGAAGTTGGAATGAATTAGAGGTATAATTCGAGAGTATCAAAACTACTGGGAGTATCCCAAACTCTTGAAGTTACTACTATGCGAAGAAGGCTAGAAGTTCCTGTGCAATCAGCGCTGGTTTGCCGCGTACTGCCTTGTTCCATGGAGAGGAATGATCGAGGCCGATAAGTTCTTTGCGCTGAGCACTTGGTAATACATGAGCCACCCCAATCACAGCATCCTTAAGGAATTGCGAACTTTTACTACCACCGAGCAACAACACATCAGCTTTAATGCTACTAAATGATGCTTGTTGCCCGCTTTTCTCGGCTATTACCTTGCCTTCATAATGCAAGCAAGGCGCTAGGTCTTTAAATGATGCATACTCGCCAGCTGGCACCCAATTCATCATACCTTTTGACATAAACCTCATAAGCCAGTGAGGCAAATTATTCATAAAGGGCGAGCCGAGTTGCGCCTTTTGCATTGCAGTACTGAGCGCCCCAGCTATATCATCATTATCCAATTGCCTGTCCAGCTCGGCGACCATTGCCTTGGGTGTTGCTTGGTCATCAAAAATCAGTGGTTCATAAATTGCTAGTTTCTTGATTTGACTTAGCTGGCTGGCTGCTTGCAGCGCAATAAGTCCACCGACACTGACGCCAAATACATACATTGCACCAGTTTTCTGTAATATAGCGATTACATCCTCGATGTCTGTCTGAATAGTATGGTTCTGCTTATACGGACCACTTAAGCCACGGCCACGACGATCCATGAGGTAGACCGTGAATGTACCAGCAAGAAAACGAGCAAGCTCTATATGATTATAGCCGGATGACATAGAGCCATGAATTACGAGAATACCTGGGCCTCGCCCAAACTGGCGATAGCCAATAGTAGTACCGTCTTTAGAAATAGCCTGGTCAATAAATCCATGTTTTAACTCGTCTTCATCTTTTTCCATCATGCATGCTTCCTTGCAATAACTAGTGATTAAGAACTATAATAGCACATACTATCTTAATTATTAAGATAAATTAAGGGAGAATCACTTTTTTATGGCCACACAAAGCACCACGCATCAACAATATATAGATGAGCTACTTCTCTTAGGCCAATTACTCGGTACTGAAACAGCCATATTTCACCATGCCGTAGCCAGTAAGCTGGGCCTTGGAGTGACTGATATAAAAACACTCTCAATACTTTTGCACGAAGGATCGATGACAGCGGGCAGGCTAGGCCATCGTCTCAGCCTTACAACGGGTGCTGTTACCAATATTATCAATCGTCTTGCACGGCGGAATTTTGTGCGTCGGACAGTAGACGCGCATGATAAACGGCAAGTTACCGTTGAGGCCAACACACAGGCTACAATGCAAATCGATAAAATTTATCATTCTGTGGGTGACGCATTCGGCAGTATATTTCGCGATTACAGCACTGCTGAACTCCATCTCTTAGCAAATTTTCACGAAAAAGCAATTGAGGCTCTCAAGCAGGAGACCTCTAAATTGCAGTAGGCAAAAGCCTACGGACTTATGTTATATACCTGGCACTTGTGATAGATTAAGATTTTTTGGTGAGCTCTAGAACATAATCATAGGCACTACGGCCAAATAGTCTCCATAGATCAGCGTGCTCAAAAGAGACTTGCGCCCACTCCTTCATGGGCCACCCTTTTCCAGAAGGGTCAAATAATTGCGCGTGCTGCAACTCGAGTGCTTTGTCGTGCGCTTGGCCTGTTAATTTGAATACCATGGAGTTTTGAAAAAAACAGATGAACGCTTTACCATTTATTTTGAAGCACGGTTTGCCAAACATTTGGCTTTCTTCGGCATTGTTCAAAGCATGGCCGATGGTAGTATAGAGATCCGTTGCTTGCATTACTTTACTATACTACTTTCTCTAACACGTAAAAAGTACGTTCGGAAGAGCTGCGAACTCATACCGGCTGGCAAGTATACCCCTACGTCATGGACACGCTTCACTCGGGAATATATACCCAGGTAAATTTTTAAAAATTTACCTGGGTATATATTCGCCGGGTTGCACTCCGCTTGACGTTCCATGGCGTAGGGG
>JARIHL010000063.1 GCA_029288315.1 Candidatus Saccharimonadota bacterium | reverse complement strand
CCTATGTTCCTCTCAACCAAATTGCGCCGATTGCCCAACAGGCCTTGCTCTCGGCCGAGGATAAAAATTTTTATGAACATCCTGGCTTTTCAATTACCGGCATTCTAACAGCAGTATATGAAAATATACGTCCAGGTGGCTCCAACTCTGGCGGTTCAACTATAACTCAGCAACTTGTTAAAAATGCTCTGCTTACGGAAGACCGGAATTTCCTGCGTAAGTACCAAGAGCTCGTGCTTTCAATCGAAATTGAGCGTCGCTATTCTAAAGATCTTGTCTTAGAAATGTACCTTAATTCAGCGTACTTTGGTGAAGGAGCCTTCGGCATTGAAGACGCCGCAAAAACGTATTTTGGTAAATCGGCAAAAGATTTGAATGCTGCCGAAGCCAGCATGCTGATCGGCTTGCTGCCAGCACCGTCGGCTTATTCCCCAATCTCAGGAACTTTACAATACGCAGAGGAGCGCCAAGAGTATGTGCTGGGCCGTATGCAAGAAGATGGTTATCTAAATGAAGCCGAAGCTGATAAAGCAGTTGCCGAAGTACTGACCTACCAACCAAAAAAAGCCGATAAGAACGATAAAGCGCCGCATTTCGCACTTATGGTTAAAGCGGAGCTTGAAAAACGCTACGGGGAGGAAAAAATTGCTCGGTCCGGCTATAAAGTTAAAACAACCATCAATCTCGACTGGCAGGTAAAGGCTGAGCAGGCAGTAGCTGCCCAAGTTGACCGATTAGCTCGAAGTAAAGTCAGTAACGGTGCTACTGTTGCTATCGATCCGAAAAGTGGTGAAATTTTGGCACTTGTTGGAAGCCGTGACTGGAATAATCAAACTTTCGGTAAAGTAAACATAGCAACTGCATCTAGACAATCAGGCTCTGTTATTAAACCGATCGTCTATGCTACTGGCATTGAAGAGCGCACCCTTACCGCGGCTACCATCTTGCACGACAAGTTGACTGATTTCGGAGGTGGCTATAAGCCAAGAAATTATGATAATCGCTTTAGGGGTGATGTAACGGTGCGCCGTGCACTGGCAAATTCTCTGAATATACCCGCCGTTGAGGCTATGCAAAAAGTTGGTATTGCAGACACAATTGATACCGCTAAAGACTTAGGTATTACCACATTAACTGAAACGCCGCAAACCTACGGCCTCCCATTAGCTCTTGGCTCCGGGCAAGTGCATTTAACAGAAATGACCAACGCCTATGCAACGTTTGCCAATCAAGGTAAGCGCAATGATATTCAGATGATTCTTGAAATCACCGACAAGAACAACAATAAAATTTACACAAGTAAGCCGAAAACAATGCAGGCAATAAGTGAACAGACTTCTTTCATTATGTCTTCAATACTTTCAGATAACGCTGCCCGATCTGAAATATTTGGGAGCAGTCTCAATCTTTCAAGAGGTCGCATGGCAGCAGTTAAGACGGGTACCACTGAAGATTATCGTGACGCTTGGACTATAGGCTACACACCAAGTCTCGCTATTGGGGTATGGATTGGTAACAATGATAATTCACCAATGACATCTATTGCTGGCGCTTCTGGTTCGGCACCTATTTGGCGCCAGCTCATGAATGATATTCTGGGCTCATCGCCAAATGAAGCCTTTAAACAGCCCCGTGGTGTTGTAAGCCAGCAGGTTTGCAAAGGTACTGGAGCTATTGCCGTCAATGCCGGCGATAATACGTACACCGAATTTTTCAGAGCTGGCGCATTACCGAGTGAAAAATGCAATACAGCCACGGAAGAACCGAAGCAAGAAGAACCCCAAGAAGAAACAAAGCCCGAGGATAACACCAAGCCGGAAGAAGAGAAAACCGGCGAAGAGAAGCCCGCGGAGACTACTCCAAATCCTAATACCAACCCAAATGAAGAAGATGATCAAGATGATAACACCCCTACAACACCCACTATCCCTTCGGTCACGCCCCAGCCAGTTAACCCCTGATCAGCATATGTCTATCGATTCACAACACCATCAAAGCCAATACCCTACTACCTTCTACCGCGTATCCCTCAAAGCAGTTATTCGCAATGATAATGACGAAGTACTCGTTAATCAAGAGGGTACGTCAGATAGCTGGAATCTTCCTGGCGGTGGCTGGGATCATGGTGAGACTGAATATGAAGCGCTCGCACGTGAACTTAAAGAAGAAGTTGGTTATGAAGGCAATTTTACCGCTCAACCATATAAAACAGCCGTTTTCTGGCTCGAATCCAAACAAGCTTGGTTACTTTGGATTGTCTACAATGTAAGACCCGAAAATCTCAATTTTTCAGCCGGTGAACATAGTTCAAAGATTACCTTTATAAATCCAAAATCACTCAAGGATGCAACCAGCTTTGAAGAGCAATGGATATATGCCAATGTATGAAATAGTAGGGTGACTGGCATTTTTTGGTTAACTTTTGTAGCTAGTGCTTAAGCCACTTAATAGCTTTATCGCGATCTTCAAAATAATGCATTTGGCCACTTTTACCAATAGCTCGAAAAATAAGATTGGCACCAAGCCGCATAATACCCGGACGGCCAAGAAATGCTAGTTTGTCATAGGAGAGCTTCTTACCAAGTTCAACCACTGCCGACCGACCGCTTGTTGTGACTTTCTGTATGGTACGTACATCATCGAGTAAAAGTGCAGGTTTTGCTTCCAGCTTAAGCTGTTGTATACATCGTTCAATCTTTTCGCCCATAGTAGCGACGGTGTGCTTAGTTTGATCACCACTTACTTGAATTTCGATGACATCATCGTCATTAATAAAAACATTATTTTCCATATATCCTCATTGTAAAAAAATTCTTAAAATACCTATTAGCAATCCTGCTATTATAAGATTATACGCTGCTATTTTTAGTATAAATAGGATTATACATTGAAAATTAAACAATCAGTGCAAGCAAAAACGGATAAAAAAACTCTGTTCAAAAGAGACGCCGTAAAACGCCGCGAGCAAACATCTATCCATACTAAAATTAATCTCGGTCTTATGAGTGGTTTGATCATACTGCTAACTGTAGGCATAGTTTCGTATAACAACATGCGCAGTTTGGTAGAAGCGATTAACAGCAGACGGCAGAGTTTTGAATTCCGGTTGACGCTAGAGAGATGGCTTTCAGATTTGACTAATGCCGAGGTCGGACAGCGTGGCTATCTTATCACTGGCCGCGAGAGTTATCTTGAGCCATACAAACAGGCATTGGCCACACGAGAAGCAAAAGCGCTACAGCTTAAGCAATTCGATAATTCAGAGAACATGCGCTTACATATTGATGAAATTAATCAATTATTTACCCAGCGACTGAACATTATCAACGCAACAATCGTTGCATATAACACTCAAGGTTTCGCCGCTGCCCAAGGTATCGTTATGACCGACAAAGGCAAAGCAATCTCCGATCAAATTCGAGTCAGAGTAGCTAATCTTGATACACAGAGAGCAAACAGCATACAACAAGAAACCGCGCGCATTACCCAGCTCGAACAATCAACACGCTTTACGATTACGGCAGGGGCAATTCTGGCTGGGCTAATTGTTGTTATGGCGATTCTCTTCATTAATAGCGACCTTGCAAAACGTAAAAAAACACAGAAAGCCTTAGCCGAAAACGAAGCGCGACTGAGAGCAATTCTAGACAGTATGGCAGAAGGTTTAGTAGTTGCTAATAAAAAAGGCGACCTCATTCTATTTAATCAAGCAGCGGTGGATATTTTAGGTGTTGGCTTAATGAAAACGTCGCCTGATCAATGGGCAAAGCTATATGGTAACTATTTACCAGACAAAATAACACCATTCCCAACTAATCAGTTCCCTCTATTGCTCGGGCTAGCAGGAAAAGTGACTCACAACGTCGAGATATATGTCAAAAATGAGAAATTAAATTCGGGTATCTTCATAACAGTGAGTGGCAGCCCTCTACGGGATGCTAAAGATACCATTATTGGTAGTATTGCGGTCTTTAATAATATAACGAAGCAAAAAGAGATTGAAGAAAAGTTCTTTACTGAAAAAGTTAAGGCCGAGACAACCCTAAGCAGCATTGGTGATGGTGTGTTTGCACTCGACACAGACGGTATGATTACTCTCTTTAACAAAGCAGCAGAGCAGATTAGTGGCTATACAGCCGAAGAAGTCATTGGTAAATCTTATAAAGATATTTTAAGATTTCGTGATGAGACAGGCCACCAGGCCAGGGATTTGTTTATTGCCAAAGCGCAGCAAGGCAGAACGGCCACTATGCAGAGCCATACTATTCTTATTGATAAACATGGTGGGATGCGCCCGGTGGCAGATTCAGCCGCGCCTATCTACGACTCAGCAGGAAAACAACGGGGAATTATTGTAGTATTCCGGGATATCACTGCTGAGCAAAAAATCGAACGTGAACTTGAAGCCAGCAATGAACGCTTTGAGCTCGCTTCGAAAGCGACAACTGACGCAATATACGATATGAACTTTAAAACCGGCCGTATTGTCTGGAGTGAAGCGCTATATAGCCAGTATGGTTACACAAAAAAAGAACGAACGGACTCGCTTGAATGGTGGACTCAGCATATCCATCCAGACGACGCCATGCGTGTCGAAAAGGAATTGAACCATCTTTTACAAGGCAAACAAAAAACTGGTGTATACGAGTATCGTTTTCACAAGGCTGATGGCACCTATGCCTATGTGCGTGACCGTCTTTTCCTACAACGCGACCCTAGTGGCGAACCACTGCGTCTTATTGGCTCCCTTCTTGATATCACGAAACAAAAGGAGCTTGACCAAGCTAAAGACGAATTTATCTCACTCGTATCCCATCAGTTGCGTACACCATTAACGGCCATCCGGCTTTTTACTGAAATGCTTATAACTGGTCAAGTCGGCAGCTTACAGAAAGAGCAGTATGATTACCTTGAAAAAGTAGATATTTCTACAAAGCGTATGATTCAGCTTGTTGGTGATATATTGAATATCTCTCGCATAGAACTAGGTAGGCTCAAGATTAAACCCCAACTAACCGATGTTAATAAATTAATACAGTCTCACATTGATGAAGTGAGACCGCTTGCTGCCAATAAAGAGGTTACTATTGCCTTCAAGCCCGTAGCCACTCTTTCGCCGATTGCCATCGATCAATTACTGTTTGGCCAAATTATTCATAACCTGGTAACAAATGCTATCCGCTATAGTCGTACCCAAAAAGGCAAAGTTGCTCTAACTTTTACAAAAGAAAAGAATGGTTATGTATTATGTGTTAGCGATAATGGTATTGGTATTCCAGCAGCAGCTCAACCTCATATTTTTCAGCGCTTTTACCGTGCCGACAATGCCATTAAAGTAGAAGGAGAGGGCACTGGGCTTGGCCTTTATTTGATCAAACTTATCGCAGAACTGTCTGGAGGTAAGGTATGGTTTGAGAGTATTGAAAGGAAAGGCGCAACCTTCTATGTTAAAATTCCACTAAGCGGTATGAAAGCCAAGCAAGGTGATAAATCACTCAACTAAAGGAGGTGACTATGGGTAAAAAGATTGTTTTAGCTGATGATGAAAAATTTATTGCAATCGCCTACAAAGATGGATTAAGCCGCGCTGGTTATTCGGTGATCGTTGCCCAGGACGGCCAAGAAGCCTTGGAAAAAATTCAAGCTGAGAAGCCTGACTTAATTCTGCTTGATCTTATTATGCCTAAAATGACCGGTTTTGAAGTGTTAAAAGCCGTAAAAAGTGATCCTGCTTTGCAATCTATCCCTGTTATCATTCTTTCTAATCTGAGCCAAGCAACCGACAAAGACGAAGCCATCAAAAACGGCGCAACAGACTTTTTGGTAAAATCTGATCTTTCTTTGCAGGAGATTATTGATTATATTAAGCCGATATTAGAAAAGTAACACTATTCGTTATATGTACTTAAGGATTAATACTGACATCATCACCAAAATGCTTCCGCAATCGGGCACTAATACCGCCTGGCTGACGCTGAAATACTTCACATAATTTTTGCAAGCCTTCGCCTTGACCGTGTAGTTTAGTAAGGAGTTCATCATCCTCTTTTTGCCAAGGCTTGAAAGCA
>JARIHL010000013.1 GCA_029288315.1 Candidatus Saccharimonadota bacterium | reverse complement strand
AGATGTGTATAAGAGACAGCTACTATGCTGAGTGATTTAAGAAGATGGGGGCGTTGTGGCCTCAGCGATGCCACATTGACCGTGGTTTGTTTTACGTCTTCGGTTGTTTCAAGCTTAGGGCTTGGTAAATTTTCTGCTTTTGCCATGAATAACTCCAATCACTAGTTTAAATCGTAACATCCCAACGAGAGAACAAAAGGATAATCAACAGGAGTAACAGCCCAAAAATGCTCATTGTACGAAGAAGCGATTCGGATAAGCGATCACTCTTACTTGCAGTATATAAACGAGCTACAACAAAACCAAGCACTAAAACAACAAGCGCTATCTGCGGGATCTTAATCGGTAAACCAATATCATACACGATTGTCCAGTGATAGAAAAGCCAGCCGAGTTGCGCTATCATCAAGCCCCACAGAGAACTCAAAAGATCAATAGAATCTTCGTTATAGCTACTCACCAGATGCCGAGCTGCCGAATACCCAATCACCCAACATGCCAAAATAACAAGTAAATCATTCACCACAGTAGAAAGACTAAACAGTACAGTGAGCGCTAGAAACTGGGCAAACCCAGCTTGTAACAGAATAGATGAAGCATCAGAACGCGGTTTTAAATATAACAGCCATACACCATACCCCACGGCTAGTAATATCTGCAGCGGTAGAGAACTCATAGAAAGATACATCAGCCCGACGACACTTACGCCTACCATTATATCGACAGCATTGGCTTTTATATTGACCCACCAAAAGCGCGGACGCAAGGCCAGTATGCGCCATTTACTCAACAGCACTAATGCAAGAGCTGGATAAAGAGAGTCAAAGTTGTGAATCAACAGTAATAAAGCAACTGGTAGCAAAGCATTAATGACAGAGTAAGCAAGATCGCCAATCTTGCTTCGCCGAATATGCGCTCGTAAAAACTCCATAGTGACTTTAATTATACCTAATTTCTTGCACGACGATCCAATTTTATATCATTACTTGTATATCAAGTAGGAAAATCGAGCATGATATTATAGAGGCTATGGATCAACAGCCCAAACCACCACAACCTAATGAATCAGCCCCCAACCAAACACCTCTGGCCTCGTCTGAACTTTCCCCTCAAGAAAACCATACTTTTTCGTCACAGATACAACAATCAACGCCCATTATCCCCTCCCCCCCATCAGATCAATCTACTCATCCATCAGCTTCAAGTCAACAGCAAATAGCACCCGATATTATGAAACAAGCTGCGGCACATGATCATAGACGCGGTTTTATTCATGCACTTAAAAGTTTAATGTCGTTCGTGACTTTTGTTGTAACGGTTGTTGTGGCAGCTATGCTGATTAACCACTTTGTCTTCCAATCATATTATGTCGACGGTCTTAGTATGACACCCACCTTAGAAAACGAAGATCGTCTGATTATTAACAAGATTGACAAGACTATTGCAAGCATTCAAGGTAAGCCATATTTGCCTGCTCGTGGTGAAATTGTAATACTGGATAGCACTATACTCGATCAGTACGGGCATGAAGAACAGCTAATTAAACGAATTATTGGTCTACCTGGCGAAAAAGTAATCATTCGCGATGGTACGGTAATGGTTAAAAACCAAACTTTTCCTGATGGTTTTAATGTTGATAAAACGCTTGGCCTACAGCTTGAACCAACATATTCTGAGGTGCCAATTGAAGTAACAATCCCTGAGAATATGGTATTCGTTCTTGGTGATAACCGCGGCTTAAACGGCTCTTTTGATTCAAGGGCATTTGGCCCAACCTCAAGCAGTAATATTCAAGGGAATCTGGCAGCACGAATTTTCCCATTTGATCATGCTCGAGCATTCTAGCTATGTTCAGAAGCTTGAACACACGAATCCCCGCCAAGCTACATCCAATCTTGCAAGGATTGTTATTTATTGGTCTCGTGCTGCTTGGTGCCATCCTTCTGCAGACTTTTGTGTTTCGCGTGTATAGTGTTTTTGGTCCTAGTATGGAATCAACACTTTTTACTAATGACCGTTTGATTGTCAATAAGATACCTCGAACTATCGCACTTATTAAAAATAGCCCCCATATTCCAAAGCGAGGTGAGCTTATTATATTTAAAAATCCACTCCACCAACAAGGTAGGTCTGAAGAATATGTTGTTAAGCGAGTCATAGGGTTACCCGGGGAGCGTGTTGTAGTCAATGATGATAAGATTACTATCTATAACCTCCAGAACCAGCAAGGTTTCGACCCTGACACCAATAATACAACTCTCAAAACGCCAACTCAGGGCAATGTAGATCGAATTGTTCCTGAGAACGAGCTATTTGTCGTTGGTGATAATCGTGTTAATAACTACTCGCTTGATTCACGCAATGGTATGAGTACCATATCTACTCACTTGCTTGAAGGTATAGTGGTTATGAAAATCTTCCCGTTTAATGCAATTCACCTATTCTAGCAGTAAGCCGGCAATGCGCCGTAGGTCGCGTTCATCTTTAAACTGAATCATTAATTTGCCACCTTTGGCCATATTTTTAACCGTCACATCGGTCTTTAGCCTTTTACTCAACGCTTTTGTTTCGGTGGTTTCAGTTTGCACTTTAGCGACAGCCGTTTTTTTATCTTTTTTACCTTCTTTGTAGCCAATAACAAACTGTTCAGTTTTTCGTACTGACCAGCCATTTTTAATGATCAATTCGAGCAACTCTTGTTGCACGTCGGCTTCGCGAATTGCTAAAACTTGCCTGGCATGACCATCGCTAATCCGCCCTTCAATGAGGGCCTGTTTGGCTGCCTTTGGTAAGCTGAGGAGACGAAGTGTATTACTAATAGTGCTGATAGCTTTACCGCCAAGGCGCTGCCCAATCTGTTCAAGCGTTAAGTTAAATTGCTGTTGAAGCTTTAAATAAGCAGTTGCTGTTTCAAGCGAGTTGAGATCTTGCCGCTGTAAGTTCTCAATTAAAGATAATTCTAATTTGTGTTGGTTAGTCAGCGTTCGAACAATAGCGGGCACTTTTTGCAAGCCTGCTATTTTGGCTGCGCGCCAGCGGCGTTCACCGGCTACAATTTCAAATACGGCGCCTTTGGGGACCACAACGATGGGCTGCAAAATACCATGCTCGCGAATCGAAGCAGCAAGTTCCTCTAAAGCTTCTTCATCAAAGTGGCGACGCGGCTGATCATCATTAGGAACAACAATACTCAATTTTAAATGTCGCAATTGTGATATCTGCTCATCTTCTTGGCTGGTTGGATCAAATTCTTCTTCGAGCACCTGAGTTGGGATAAGCGTATCAAAACCCCTTCCTAAGCCACGACCGTTAACCTTCGACACGACGCATTACCTCCTTGGTCAGACTTTTGTAAGCACGCGCACCTTTCGACCACCGATCATAGGCGCCAACTGGCAAACCATGACTCGGTGCTTCTGCGAGCCGGACATTGCGCGGAACAACACTAGTGAACACTTTGCCCGGAAAGTGTTTTTTGACCTCTTCATGTACTTGGGCTGAAAGCGTTGTGCGGCTATCTACCATCGTCAAAACGACACCAAGTAATTCTAAGGTCGGGTTCAAACCCTTACGAACCAACTGCATTGTTTCGAGCAATTGACCCAAACCCTCTAATGCATAAAACTCCGCTTGCACCGGCAACAAAATGTAATGAGCCGCAATCAATCCATTGACTGTCAAAAGGCTGAGCGACGGCGGGCAATCAATAATCACATAATCATATGTGTGGTTTTGAAGCGTGGTCTTTAAACGTGTAAATCGTTGTTGTGCTTTCGCCAATTCTACTTCGGCATTCGCTAAATGCGGTGTTGCTGGTAAAATATCAAGCCGTTTATATTTTGTATGAATAATACATTCAGCAAGTGGCATTCCATCTTGTACTGCATCAAGCACTGTTCTATTTAGCTCTTGTTTGTTAATACCCAGGCCGCTGGTGGCATTGCCCTGTGGGTCAAAGTCAACTAAAAGAACGTTCTTGCCCTGTTTGGCTATATAAAAAGCTACATTAACAGCGGTCGTAGTTTTACCAACTCCCCCTTTTTGATTTGTAACGGCAATAACAGCCCCGGCCATATGTTTGTACTTTTTTCCCTCGTTTCAAAGGCTATTGTATCAGTTTTTAAGAGCCTGTGAAAACAAAAGAGATTCGCTACAAACGAATCTCTTGTCGTTAAACTATCTTTACGCAATCTTCTCGATGAGGATTTTACTATATTGCTGACGATGGCCATTTATTTTTTTAACGCGTTTTTTGGCTTCAAAGCGAATAACTTTGATCTTATCACCTTTGACCTCTGGCTCAACAACTTTAGCGGTCACTTTTGCTCCAGCGACTACAGGCGTACCAACTTTGACGTCTTTATCGTCAAAAACCATCAGCGGCTCAAGCGAGAGCTCTTTCGTTCCATCTTGGAGGCGATCCACCAAGAGGGTCTCTTTTTCAGTGACAATATACTGCTTGCCACCAACTTGAATAACTGCTTTCATATTGTCTCTTTGTACATTATTATATGGTATCCGAGCTATTTTAACAGATGTAATGAGATATGTAAACTATTCATCATCGTTAGTCTCATCCGGCCCAAGCTCATTGAGAACTGCCTCCCAAAATGCATCTAGTTCGTTCGGATCAGGCATATCTTCTAAGTGCCAGTCATTATCATGCACATGCACGTCGTCTTCGATGGCCCTTGTTAATTCATCCCCATCATTCAGTATCGGCTCAAAAGCAATTGGTGTGTTCACATGCGGTAAGTGGCTGATAGCCGTTTTTAGTAGTTCTTGCATACTCTTTGTTTTAAAATATTTTATAATACAATAGCATTTTTCATATTTTCAGTCAAATTCAATCTCCGCGAAATGCATGCCATCCGCTCGACATTAATCATCTATTTTTGATTTCCTACTTGAAGAAAGTCCTCTTAGTAGATACTGTATGCGATAGGCGTCTGGTCTTCAAGCTTCTTGAAAGGTGTACTATGGCTATGCAATTAGCTTCGAGCTCTGCTACAGAATGGCAGACACTCATGGAGGAAAGTATTCTGCCAAAGTTAATCAATAGGGTGAATACCGTACAATTACCTTGTAATTTCACGTTTAGGTTTAGAGGGGATGTGACGGTAACTTTCAGGAGCGGGACATCAGTTTATTTTCATCCAAAAAATAGCAGAGAGCGCAATCCTAATTACTACACGATCAATGATAAGCGCAATGAGCTCACCTGTAGAAATGGCGCCTGGAACTGGCGTGACCTAACGAAATATACGAAAAAGACAGGCGGACGCATAGCAGGTGGCCCGTCAACAAAAAGATAGCCCAGATGCTCGCAACGTGCCACCACTCCTTAAAGTCGGCGGCACGTTGCGATCACTACCCTCTTAAGATTGAGTGGGAGCGAGGGATATCTTTACTTCTGCCGTGTCAATTTTCACCTGCAAGGTATGTTGGAGGGATGTAGCGCTCCATGCACGGGTAAGTGTCTCGCGCATGATGATTTGATTATAGTCAGCGATCGCTTTTTGAATGATTTGATCATCAGATTGAATAGAAAGCTTAATGCGGTCATCAACTTGCAAGCCTGCCATCTTACGAAGATTCTGTATATGCCTCACGAGTTCGCGCATTACACCTTCCGATTGAAGCTCTTCTGTAATTTCAGTATCCAGTACGACCGCTTCCCCTGAGTAGGCTACAGTTTTAACATTGAGCTCTTCTGCAATGACATCAGTATAGGCTTTATTGATCTCGGGCACGGTAACGCGAGCGAGCGGCTGACGGACTTTGATTTTGGCCTCAGCTCGTTTGGCAAGGCCAATGGTAATAACTTCTCGAACCATCTTCATTTCATCAAGCAATTGTTGATTCACTGGGCCCGGTTTTGGCCAATCACTGAGGTGAACTGATAGAGGTAATGCACTTTCACCGCTCAATTGACGCCACAGCCGGTCAGTTATAAAGGGTGCCCACGGTGCCAACAGCTGCATCGTCCGCATAAGTGTATAATACAGCATTTCATAAGCCTGTCGCTTATCATTATCATCCTCACTTTTCCAAAAGCGGCGGCGAGAGCGACGGACAAACCAGTTGGAAGTATCATCTAATAGCTCAGTCAAGGCACGCATTGCTCGCACCACTTCATAATTGTCAGCATAGGCGGTAACGAACTGAATCGTTTCATTCAAGCGAGATAGCATCCAATTATCAAGCAGATTATCAGACACCGGTTCTTGCAATTGTTTGGGTAGCTGCCATTGGTCAACGTCGGCATACATCTTAAAAAAGCTATAGATATTTCCCAGGCGTTGAATAACGTTACGCTGCACTTCTAGCAAGGCTTTACTATCAAAAGCAGCCGTTTCACCATTAAAGAGTGAGCTAGAGAGTAAATAAACACGCACCGCATCAGCACCATGGGTATTAAATACCTCATCAAGTTCGGGGTAATTACCTAAACGTTTGCTCATTTTGCGATTATCAGTCCCTAATATGATGCCGTGCGCAACGCTATGCTTAAAGGCAGGTTTACCAAACAAAGCTACTGCAAGTACGTGCAGTGTATAGAACCAGCCGCGCGTCTGGCCAATATATTCAGTAATAAAGTTCGCCGGGAAGCCTTGTTCAAACTCCTCCTTGTTTTGAAATGGATAATGCATTTGCGCAAAAGGCATCGAACCACTTTCAAACCAACAGTCGAAGACATCTTCGACTCGATGCGCTTCACGGCCATCTTTCGTTTTTAATACCACCTCATCAATGAAGGGTCGATGTAAATCATTGCCAACTTTTTCCGGGTCAACTGCCATTGATTTGAGTTCTTTGATACTGCCCACCACAATGACTTCACCATCCTCTGTCTTCCACACTGGCATTGGCGCACCCCAGAAACGTTTGCGGCTAATATTCCACTCGCGCGCGTTTGCCAACCAATTACCAAAAGCACCATCACGAACATTTGCAGGATACCAATTGATAAGTTGATTCTGTTTCAGTAATTCTTGTTTCAATTTGGGCACATCCACAAACCAAGCACTCATGGCTCGGTAAATCAACGGCACGTCAGTACGCCAACAATGTGGATACTTATGGATGTAGAGCTTGGAGGCAAAAAGTTTTTTATCTTTATCTAAATCGGCCAGAATCTCGTTATTAGCGTCAAAGACAAGACGTCCTACATAATCACGTACCTCGGCAGTAAATCGGCCCTCATCATCGACCGGGCTAATTATTGGAACATTTTCGCGTTTGCCCAACCAAAAGTCGTCTTCACCATGGCCGGGGTTGATGGTTACAATAGAAGTACCCTCATCGGTAGTCACGAAGTCTGCTGCGACGATTCGGAATGCGTTTGGCGCCTTTTCTTTAAAGTAATCGAACACAGGCTCAAATTGAAGACCAACCAGTTGGTGACCCTTCATACGACGCACCACTTCAGCATCATCGAGTTCAGGATAGCGTTCAAGTGCTGCTTCAGCTAAAATGTAGGTAGCTTCTTCAGCCATTACTTCAACGTAATCAATAGTAGAGTTGACAGCCAATAAAAGTGTGGCCGGCAAACACCACGGTTGAGTCGTCCAGGCTAATAATATGCGGCCATCTGTGAGATTAAATTTAACGGTTGCGGTTATGTCTTCGCGGTCACGATAACTATCATCTTGGCGTGTTTCAAAATTGCTCAATGCTGTCTGTGCGCCATAGCTGTAAGGGACAACGCGCTCCCCCTCATATATAAGACCTTTTTTATACAATTCTTTAAAAGCCCACATAACACTCTCGGTGTAGCTGGTGTCCATCGTGCGATAATCATCTTTAAAATCTACCCATCGGCCAATGCGCGTCACTTGCTTTTGCCAAATATCAGTAAAACGCAATACTGACTCACGGCAGTAGTTATTAAACTTCGCGACACCATATTCTTTAATTGCCAGCTTTCCGGACACGCCAAGTTCTTTTTCGGCTAGCATTTCTGGCGGTAAGCCATGGCAATCCCAACCGAAGCGGCGTGGTACATAGTAGCCGCGCATCGTCTTATAGCGAGGGATGGCATCTTTCATAACTGAGGTCATCATACCACCCCAATGCGGCTTGCCGTTCGCAAAGGGTGGTCCGTCATAAAAACTAAATAGTTCTCGGCCTTCCCGCTGCTGAACGCTTTGCTCAAACGTACCTTCTTCTTGCCACACGGTAAGCATCTGCTCTTCTTGTTCAGCTAATGTCGATTTTCCTTCTTTAGCCATCTCATTTTTCTCCTTCATAATAAAATCACCTCATTGATGCTGGAATCCTAGCGATAAGGACGGTACCATCCAGCTTCTCTTGAGGTGATATCTCAAAAGCACTTACTTGTAGCGATACAACGGTTCGCATCCGTCGGGTTCTACTCTCTACTTCTGGTTGATTTCTTCCCGCTGCTTTCGTGGGTGATAACCACTTACTCTTTATAAGAGACGCATGTGTAGTTTACTATAATCATTTAACTAATGATTGGCAAGCTATCAATCATTCTTAGTTAGGAATCTTTGAGAATGGTGGAAGTTTTGTGCTACTTCCACCATTCTCCTGCGAAGTTACTTCGGGGCGCGAGGACTCCTAGGCGGTTGTCCGATATAGTTCAGATCTGGCCGCCGCTGACTCCACGCTGTTGCCTGCGAGCCAGTCGGCCATTGAGTGGCAACCTCGGTAAACGTTGCTCCACAGTGCCCTTTGGCATTAATATCGACATGTGCTCCACATTTCCAACACTCCGAGTGACCACTGCATATAACGAGTATACTGCGGGTTTTCATCGTGAGCTCCTACTCCATATGATCAGGCTCAGCCGTGGATTTAGTTTACAGTTTTATATTTTTTAAGACAATACTTCTACTATCACTATCTCACCCACCAAAATAGTCTTTAAACTGTAGGTACACCAGAATCAACATGAGTAGTATCCAGCTGGCTACGAGTAACTTGTCATAATCTCTTTCGATAAAACGATCGGGATGCTTATGCCAATTTTCTGGCAAATAGAAATTGTGTTCGCGAATATTATGACGTAGTAATGCTTCAAAAATCACCGTTGTTGAGAAAGTAACTATGAGGCACCACGGGCACAACACTTGAATGACGAATACACTTTGAAAAAATAGCCAATATGCAAAGATAAGACCGAACAAAGCGCCTATCTGCGCCAAAAACATGAAAAGCCGCGGATAAACCGCGCCCATTAACTTGCCCACTGCCAGCGTTATCATAATTGGATAAGCCATCAAGCCAATATATGAATTAGGGAAACCCAGTAGTTCAGCTTGCCATGTTTTCATAACTGAGGCGCAATTAAGCCAAACATTTATGGTACAACTTAGGATAGCGTCTGGATCTTTTATAAGATGCAACTTCTCAATTGAGAGCACAAAAGCGCTTATCAAGCCTAATGTTGAGAATAGTGCGATCAAACCAAAAATCCAATAATCAGAGCGTTTAGTATTTTTGTGTTGGTGATCTGTTTGTGCCATAGTTAATTGCCGAGGTAGTAACTCACTTCACTTATTTGCGGTAGCATATCACTTTCCCAACGCTGCAGCTCTCGCCCATCATTATCGATAGCCACTATCATCGGATATTTCATAATACCGTAGAGTTGGCTCAGCTCAATACCTTCCCTTGAATCAACGTCAACGGTTGGTAGTTCCTTGCCAGTCCGATGTGCAAAATCTCGTAAGTAATCAAGCACAATACGCTCGTGTTCTGAATTTGGACGATAAAATAACAGTGCCTTCATGCTACTTTTACTCTACCACGAATTATAAATAGGCGGCGAGCCCGCGCTTTTCGGGTATAAATGACGCTTCCCAAGCAATTTTATTACACCGCTCTAAATCTGCCTCAGACAGTATGTTATTATCACGAAGCATCTGATATTGCCTGCGCAAGCCGCCATGCTGAATCATTTCTGGCCAATCGGTGTTAATACAAAATAACACTTCATAATCGATGAGCTTATGGAGAGCCGTTTTTAGTGCTTTAATGTTGGGCAGCGCACCAGTCACCAAATTAGACATCGGGCAAACTTCAAGTACGACCTTACGACGTGCCAGCTCCTCCATAAGCTCAGGGTCACGTGCAGCACGAATACCATGCCCGATTCTATCTGGCTTGGCATACTCGAGCACCTCCCACATGTCGTCAGTATCCTCTGCTTCCCCGCTATGAATAGTAACTTTTAGCCCAACCTGTCTTGCTTTATCAAGAAGTTCTTTATAGTCTTTGATATGAAATGATGGATCAGCCGAATCCGCTACATCCACACCAATAACACCACGACGATGATATTTGATAGCTTTCTCGACAATAATAGCATTCTGTTCATAACTAAACTTTCGGGCCATGCAAAAAATAAGCCCGGCCGAAAGGCCGCGATACTCTAGAAGCGCTCGTTCCATACCACGCAACATAGCCATAATAATATGATCAAGATCAAATTCGGCATTGCGGTTATGGCGCATCGGATTGTTACGGAGCTCAATCAGGCTGATACCTTTATTACGATAGGCATTACTTAAGATCTGGTAGGTAGCTTGCTCTACTGCATGTGTGCCTGAGCTTAATTTATCAAGCACAGGATGATAAATTTTTTTCTCATAGTCGGCTAGACTCATTTTACGATCTTCCGATAGCGTTACATACTGACGAAAGTCATCATATTCTTTTTTTGGCAATTGCACCCCTAAATCATGGGCGATTTGCCACAAAGTTGCAGTGCTCATTGAAGCACCCAGATGGGCGTGTAGCTCCGCAAGTGAATAATGAGGAAATACACCTTCTTCTATCATGCTACCCCCTAAGATACTGTGGTTATGTTTAACGACCATTTAATGCCGTCTGAGAAATCGTGTCAATAGAGTAAATCTGCGCTACCCTCACCGCCCTCTTAAACCGTACCATCTGATCACACAGATTAGGATGTGCTGGAGAGGTACATATAGTAAAAAGCCCACTGAGGGCTTTTTACATATCTCATACATCACTCTTTAACTACAGCCGCTCGTAGTACCACAAGCCGCACACACATAGCAGCTACCTGCGCGCTGTGTTTGATTGCCACAGTTGGCACAGAGTGGAGCTGAAGATTCGCTCACATATTCTTTTGCTGGCTGATTGACAGCCGTTGCCATAGCTTTTGGCCTTGTTGCTTGTGCAATCTGCACTTCGGCTGGTTGCTTGGCAGCTGATGTTTCTTCCAGCAGACTGGTTTGTTGTGCTTGCGTTTCAGCTTCGAGATCATCAAAAGAGGCCAAACCAAGCTCCAAACGATCATCAAAGTTAAGATACTCCATAGCTAAACGGCGAAAGATGTAGTCAGTGATACTAGAAGCAGTACGAATATCCGGATCATCAGTTATACCAGCAGGCGCAAAGCTGGTATTAATCATAGCCTTTACGTAGCTTTTGAGCGGTACACCATATTGCAAACCATGGCTCACACTAATAGCCAAACTATCCATTAGGCCAGCCAATGTCGAACCTTGCTTGGATATACGCAAGAAGAGTTCACCAGGCAAACCATCCTCATACTCTCCAATAGTAACGTAGCCTTTGAGATCGCTTACATGGAATTCAAAGGTCTTACTGGTGCGAACTCGGGGTAATTCGCGCTTCAGTGCACCTCTTACCATGAGTGGCACAGAAGTAGCAGTTTCAGGTTGTACAACTACTGCCTGCTCTTCTTTACTTTCCTTCTTCTTGCTACTGAGCGGCTGGCCAACTTTACAATTATCCCGGTAGATAGCAATGGCCTTTAACCCCATCTTCCAAGCATCGAGGTGCAGCTGCTCAACATCTTCAATAGTTACTTCTTCAGGCATATTAACCGTTTTACTAATTGAGCCAGAGATGAACGGCTGTACAGCCGCCATCATCTTGACATGGCCAAGATAGTGAATAGCATTTTCCCCTACTGCGCAGGCAAATACATCTAAATGTTCGGCTTTGAGGTGCGGTGCGCCCACAATAGTACTGTTATCGTGCACATAGGCTACGATATCTTCAACTTGTTTTCTTCCATAGCCGAGAGATTTGAGTGCTCGTGGTACCGTTTGATTCACGATAGCCATGGTACCACCACCAACCAGAACTTTATGTTTAACAAGTGCGAAGTCTGGCTCAACACCAGTAGTATCACAGTCCATCATCAGGCCAATAGTACCAGTGGGGGCAAGCACCGAAGCCTGTGAATTGCGGACACCATATTTCTGACCAAGCTCTACCGCCTCATCCCATGAACTGGCGGCTGCGCTGAGTAACTCTTCAGACACCAGGCTGGCATCAATCTCACGCACCGCATCCCGGTGTTTCTTCAGTACACGGATCATACCTTCTTTATCTTTATGGTAACCAGCGAACGGTCCGACTCGTTTCGCAATTTTCGCACTCGTAGCGTAAGAATGACCAGTCAATAAAGCGGTCAAAGCAGCGGCTTGGGCTCGGCCTTCATCACTATCATAAGGCAGTCCTTGAGCCATCAGTAGCGCGCCGAGGTTAGCATAGCCGATACCTAGCTCTCGATAGGCTCGTGCATTTTTATCAATCCCTTCAGTTGGATAGCTGGAGTACCCTACAAGAATTTCTTGAGATAAAAAGATAATTCCCACCGCATGCTTATAGGCTTCAACATCAAAGCTACCGTCTTCATTCAGAAATTTTAAAAGATTAATACTAGCGAGGTTGCAAGCCGAGTTATCAAGGTGCATGTACTCAGCGCATGGGTTTGAGCCATTGATGCGGCCAGCCCGGGGTGTGGTATGCCAATCATTAATGATAGTGTCGAACTGCATCCCGGGATCAGCACATTCCCATGCAGCTTCAGCCATCTGACGGAAAAGGTCACGGGCCTTCAATGTCTTGTATACCTTCTTATCTTTAATACCGACAAGCTCCCAATCTTCATCATGCTCAACTGCCCGCATAAAGTCATCCGTCACACGTACTGAATTATTGGCATTTTGGTATTGAATAGAGATTGCATCTTCGCCGTTTAAGCCCATGTCAAAGCCTTGCTCTTCAAGTACGCGTGCCTTGCGCTCCTCGCGCGCTTTGCACCAAACAAACTTCTCAACATCTGGATGATCAACATTAAGGATAACCATTTTTGCCGCGCGACGAGTTTTGCCGCCACTCGCAATAGTTCCCGCTGAAGCGTCAGCACCACGCATAAAACTCACCGGGCCTGAAGCTCGGCCGCCGCTCCCGCTTAAGCGTTCATAGGATGAACGAATAGCACTAATATTTAAACCCGCTCCAGAACCACCTTTGAAGATCATACCTTCTTCACGATACCAATTAAGGATAGACGGAAGGCTGTCTTCTACTTTTAAAATAAAACAGGCACTCGCTTGTTGAGCGCGATCTGGCGCACCGATATTAAACCAAACTGGCGAATTAAAAGCTGCTCGTTGTGTAGACAGAATGTATTTAAGTTCATCATTAAAAACATCAGCCTCAGTTTCGTCAAGAAAGTAACCTTGCTCGTAGCCATATTTGGTAATTGTGTCTGCTACACGATCAACAAGATTGCGAAGTGACTTCTCGCGCTGATCAGTGCCAGGTGTCCCATAGAAATATTTCTGGGCCACAATATTAATAGCATTCAAACTCCACGTATCGGGAAACTCCACCTGCTTTTGTTCAAAGACTGTTTTACCAGTACCCGGGTTAACTATTTTCGAATCACGCTTTACCCAATGAAGCATGTCGTACGGACGAGCATCTTCATCAGTAAAATGCCGCGTTAATGATAGCGCTGCTGTGTGTTGCGCCATAACCTCTCTACCCTCCTTGTTACCTTCGTGTTCTCGTTTGTTTTAAAGAATAGCAAATATTGTACTTCAAAATTGCCAGCTACCCTCTCTCTAAATTATGGCAATAAGAGCACTAAACGAGAGCACTACTCTATGTTTTATTTTTGTTTGACACCTTCGGGGGCTATCAAGCGAGCTTTAATACGACTCAGTTCGCGCTCAAAACTTTCTAAATCAGTGAAGTTGCGATAGACACTTGCAAACCGCACGTAAGCAATTTGATTGGTGTCTGCAAGCGCATTCATGACAATACTTCCAATTTTCGTCGAAGAGATTTCTACGTCACCACAATCGTAGATTCCTTTCTCAACCCGTACTACCAAGTCTTCAAAGTCAGAACCAGATATCGTTGTTTTCTCACATGCTTTCTGGAGACCAGCTACTAGCTTTGTGCGATTATACAACTGTCTTGTGCCATCCTTTTTAATAACGGTAATAGTAGGCCGCTCTAACCGCTCATATGTCGTATAACGGTGTTGACAGCCCAAACATTCCCGTCGCCGGCGAATACTCTCCCCATTCGCCACATCACGGGATTCGATTACCTTAGTTTCGACTTGCTGGCAGTGCGGACACTTCATTGATTTTACGCCGACCCCTAACTCCGGCACCCTCTACACCCTTCTCCCATGCAGTGTAGCTACTCATTACTATAGCCCCATATATAGTGATCTACAAGCGTTTTTTGTACAACATATGGTGTGCTTATAGCCTCGATTATCGGATTTATTCACCGTCGAAACGCTTTGGCCGGCGCAAAAAGGCAGGTGTATCGTCATCATCGTAGTTCCAGATGTTTTTCTGATTATCTTCTTTAATAAAGTCGTTTGTCGCTTCTTTTTGGCCGTCGAGACTTAAATCAAGCTTATTCATATCTTCATCTTTAACCTCATCTGTCGTTGCGTCCGTTGATACAACCGTTGATGCAGGCGTATCTTCATTCAATGTGCCGTGTTCACGGCTAAAGTAAGCTGAGTCAAAGCCTGTCGCGATAACCGTAATGACTAATTCGTCTTCCATCTCTGGTTTCAGTGTTGCGCCAAAGATAATATTTGCATCCGGGGCTACAGCATTCGTAATCACTTCGGCGGCTTCATTAATTTCATGCATTGACATGTCATAACCACCGGTAATATTAAACAGAACCCCACGTGCACCATCAATAGAAACTTCTAAAAGTGGCGATTCAATAGCTTGCTGCGCTGCTTGTACTGCCCGGTTCTCACCACTCGCACGGCCAATCCCCATCAAAGCAGAACCGGCGTGACGCATAATGGTTTTAACATCAGCAAAGTCAAGGTTAATGAGGCCATGTTCAATAATTAACTCTGAAATACCTTGAACGCCTTGACGTAATACATCGTCAGCAATTTTGAAAGTTTCAAGCAAAGGTGTCCTGCGATCAATAGTCTGCAGCAATCGGTCATTGGGAATAGTAATTAAAGTGTCGACCTGTTGGCCGAGTTTGGTGATTGCCCATTCTGCATTTTGCCGGCGCTTCTCGCCTTCAAAACTAAACGGCTTAGTAGCTACACCAACAACCAAAATATCAAGATCATGAGCTACATTAGCAACCACATGGCTCGCGCCGCTGCCCGTTCCACCGCCAGCACCAAGGGTAATAAACACAAGGTCAGCGCCTTCGAGTGCTTTTCTAATTTCGTCACGTGATTCTTCAGCGGCTTCCTGCCCAACAGCAGGGTCAGCGCCTGCGCCTAAGCCACGCGTTGTTTGCTTACCAATGTGTATTTTAGTTTGAGCTTTGGAGTTATGAAGTGCTTGGGCATCAGTGTTAACCACAATAAACTCAACCCCATGCACTCCGGCATCAATCATACGATTAACGGCAGCACCACCAGCACCACCAACGCCTACGACTTTGATAGTAGCAAATGTTTGAATCTCAGCTGGTTTTATTTCAGGCATATAACAAAATTCCCTTGGTTGTTCACATTTAGTATACACACAAATTACGTGTGTAACAAATGGGTGTTCGTTTTTATTTTTGTATACATTTTATAAAAATTTAGGCTTTAAATTTTTTTAAAACTGAGCTGGCTCGTTTCATAAATTTACTCAATACTTTGCCACTCTTTTCTATCCCTTTTTTTGATAGTCGGTTGCCACTGTGCCCAGCGGTCAAATCTTGCTCTAAATCGAGCAACATTAAGCCAAGGCTTGTTGCAAACTCTGGCTTTGATACCTTATCACTAATGCCAGCAAAACCACCAATTTTAGCAATACGCACGGGCAAGCGCAGCTTCTCTTTTGCATATTCATCAATGTGCCGAAGATTTGCGCCGCCGCCCACAAGCACAATACCACCCGGTAATTTACCAGAACGATCAATTTGTTTTAGTTCTTTATCAATAAGTTCGAATATTTCATCAAGCCGCGCCTCAACGATCATATCAATATCTTTGACCTTAAAGCATAATTTTTCTTGATGATGTGTAAGCTCAATTTCTTTTGGCTTATCTTTACCAGTCTGCGGCAGCGCCCCGGCGTATTTAAGCTTGATAGTTTCAGCCACATCGAGGTCTGTTCTCAGCCCAATGGCTAAATCATTCGTAATATTAACACTCCCAAGCGGTAAAACTGCAACGTGTTGCAGATCACCTTCCTCATACACAGCTATATTAATAGTTGTGCCGCCGAGATCAATGAGGGCAACGCCATTCTCCATCTGTTGCGTCGTGAGCACAGCACGAGCAGCAGCTAAACCTGAAGTTACAACACGATGAACAGCTGTTTCAGTCATTTCAGCACTTTTCAGCAAGTTTTTTACATGTGGTGAAAGTGCTGTAATAACATGTGTATCAACCTCAAGCCGCACCCCGTGCATCCCCAGCGGATCTTTGATATTTTCCTGGCCATCAAGTTGGTAATTGCGTGGGGTAACCTGCAATATCTCTCTATTCGCTGGTAATTGCACGACAGTGGCAGCTTCTTCAGCTCGTTCGAGATCATCTTCGCTAATTTCATGATCTTGGGCACCAACCGCAACAACACCCCGAGAGCTCATAGCAGTAATATGGGCGCCATTAATATTAATTGTTGCTACCGCAATCTGATGCCCGGACATTCGTTCAGCTTCTTCAAGCGCACGATCAACTGCTTGAGCAGTGTTAACAATATTAACCACCACCCCTTTCCGAAGACCTGTGTTAGGCGCTGTACCAACTCCGACAATATTAGGTGTCATTGAATTACCATCAACATAACCGACAACACAGCGTACAGTCGTCGTACCAACATCGATGCCAATTCCATAACGAGAATGTTCTTGCATGATCTTTAGTATAGCGCTTGTGTTTGCGAACTGCCAACTCTTGAGATTATATTGGCTATTATCCTCACCATGCTGTCAAAATTTCTGATCCGTTAGCCGTAATAAGCACCGTATGTTCAAAGTGCGCGCTCAGACTGCCGTCTTGGGTGCGAATAGTCCACCCATCTGAGTCAATCATAATATCATGATCACCAAGTGTCGCCATGGGCTCAATAGCAATGGTCATACCATTTAGCAACACTGGGCCTGTGCCGCTCTCGCCATAATTTGGGATATTAGGGTCCTCATGTATATGATGCCCAACACCATGGCCGACCAACTCACGCACGATTCCGAGCTTTTCTTTCGCCAATACTCGTTCTATAGCAGTAGCAATATCTCCGACACGAACTCCATCTTTTAACACATCGATCCCAGCATACATGGACTGTTCAGTAGATTTTATGAGGCGCATAATGTCACTTTCAAGTGTGTTACCGACTACTTTCGTAAAAGCACTATCGGTGATCATCCCGTTATACTGAACACCATAATCAAAACTAACTATATCACCCTCGTTAAGTGGTTGTTTATCAGGAATACCATGCACTACCTCATCATTAACCGAGACACAGATAACATCCGGAAATCCTTGATAGCCCAAGAAGGCATGTTGACCACCGAGCGCTCGTAATTCTCTTTTGGCAAGTTGAGAGATATCGATTCCCGTCATGTCGGGCGATAAATCTTTATCAATTTGTTTTAGTATAGTGGCGAGCATCTGCCCGCTGATGCGCATCGCGGCAATTTCGTCTGCCGTTTTTACGCGAGTGAACACGCTTCAACCTCCGCTTCAATTCGGTCATGCACCTGGCCAACGGTGCCTCTACCGTCTATGTGTGCAATACGAACCTTTTGTTCGGTTAAATAGTTTAGGATTGGATAAATTTCTTGACGGTATACATTCAAGCGCTCATCAATCACTTCTGGAGTATCGTCAATACGCCCGCGTAGCTGTAGTCGCCGCAGCAATTCTTCTCGTGGTACTTCCAACACAACAATGAGCCCAATAGATCGTTGATGGTCTGGCTGTGAATCAACCAACCATTGAGCCTGCTCCAATTTTCTGGGAAAACCATCTAAAATAACGTGTTCAATATCTCTTGAACGTGTTAAAGCTTCCAGAATAACACGCTCTGTGGTTTCATTATCTATTAACTCGCCGACGCTCATCTTTTTAAGCACCTCAGCGTCATGGGTATCACGAAATAATTGTCCTGTAGAGAGCCACCGCCAATTATGCCGAGCCGCCAAGATTTGTCCCTGTACACTCTTGCCAGCACCAGCTGGTCCAAAAAAAATAATCACAAGATTTATCCTTAATTAATCAGTAACTTATTCTTAACAATGGCAGCAATACGGCCACCATCCGCCTGAGCGCCAACTTTTTGCCGTACGACGCCAATAACCTGCCCCATACCAGCACTATCGCCAAGCTGAGCTAAAGCATCTTCAACAATAGTCGTCAGTGCTTCATCTGTTAATTGGGCTGGTAAGTAGGCGTTTAAGATAGCTTGTTCGGTACGCTCAGCTTGTGCGCGATCGTTGGCGCCTGCTTTTTCATAAAGCTCTGCACTCTCGGCGCGCTTTTTAGCTTCATGCTTAATGACCATAAGAATAGCCCCGTCATCAAGGCCTGTATCGCGAAGATGCTTGGCGACCTCTTCATATAAGATAGCACTCTTAAGACCGCGCAACACTTCTGTGCGCAATTTATCACCATTCAAAAGCGCCTGCTTCAGATCTTGTTCGATCTGTTTCTTAAGCATTAGCGGCCACCAAGCCGAATTCGCTTAAGCTTCTCTGCTTTACGCGCCTTACGGATAATGGCCTTTTTGCGGCGTTCAATCTTACTAATTGGTTTCTCAAAATACTGCAAACTCTTCAGTTTGGCAAGAATGCCAGATTGCTGAACCTTTCGATTAAAACGACGAATGAGGTTTTCATTTGCTTCTTGCGGATCTTTACGGATAACTTGAATCATATCGCTGTTTATTCTATCAAAACAGAGGCGAATGCGCAAGCACATCAGCGACTACTCGTAACTTTGAGTAAGCGACCCTCCGCACTCCGCATACCTCGCCATTCGTTTTCTAAAAGATGAAACCACGCATCAACCATATCTCCAGCCTGTGCTGTGATATGGTTGCTTTGATTAAAACCAACCAGCGCAAATCGCTGATCGTTTTTATCAACGACATGTAATTTAAGATGTTGACCGTCACCACCCATCACCTTACGTTCAAGCACTCGAGCGCCGCGTAATTGGAAAACGGGTTCAGTATTTCCATGACCATATGGTTCAAGCTGTTTCAGCTCATCAACAAGTTCCAGCGTAAGCTCGCGCAGATCATCAACAACCGCTTCAGCAATCGGCTCTAAGTGCCTTAGTTGATCTGTTAAATTGAGAGAGCGATAAAATTCATTAATTGCTTTTCTGAAATCAGTTATATGCTTACTAGGCAAAGTAACCCCCGCTGCAAGCTTATGGCCTCCGCCTTTCGTCAACCATTTGTCAACCGCCCGAATGCCTTCCACGGCACTAAAATCGCCATAACTTCGTGCCGAACCCTTACTCTCCTCTCCCATTTCTTGCAGTATGAAGGTTGGTTTATGAAAGGTTTCGAGCATTTTAGCGGCAACAATACCAATAATGCCATGGGACCAATTGGCATCAGATAAAACCAATACCGGATCATCAGCAAATTGTTGAGCGAGCACCGCTGCTTCTTTTGTTATGCGATCTTGTTCAGCTCTTCGGTTATGGTTTAAATCATGGAGTTTGTAGGCTATCGCTAGAGCTTCCATCGGATCAGTTGTGGTGAGTAAATCAAGGCTGCGTTGTGCAGTTTCGAGGCGCCCAGCCGCATTCAAGTGCGGGCCGAGTACAAAACCTAATTGTCTGGCAGTAACTGTATGCAGATTAAGCTTGGCCACATTCGCCAGTGCCCGAATGCCAGGCCGTCTAGTTTTTGCCATAACTTTAAGCCCCCAGTAGACATTAACTCGGTTTTCATCTTGCAGCGCAACAACATCACAAACGGTGCCGAGCGCTACTAAATCAAGTAACCACTTTTCTTGACCGTCGGGCAGGCCGTCTAGTTTTTGTTGCAAAGCTTGAACCAATTTAAAAGCCACACCACATCCCGCTAAGTCAATGAATGGATAGCGGTGATCAGCACGCTTTGGATTAATAGTTGCTACAGCTGGAGGCATTGTCTCCGCCACACTATGGTGGTCTGTAACAATAATTTCAATACCAAGGTTATTCGCAAATTCAATTTCTGAATGCGATAGGCTACCACAATCAACGGTAATAATAAGTTGTGCGCCTTCTTCAACCAACATTTTTATCGCAGACTTACTGAGGCCATAGCCTTCAACAAATCGGTTGGGAATAAAAGCCTTAACTCGTAAACCAAACTGCTTCAGAGCCTCCAAAAGGATTGAAGTAGCCGTAAGTCCATCAATATCATAATCACCATAAATGTAGATCTGCTCATTTCTTTGCTTGGCTTTAATAATACGGTCTACTGCCAGTTTCATATCTGGCAGTAGAAAAGGATCGTGCCGCACGGCGTCATATGCGGGACTCAAAAAACTCTGACGCACACTACCATGAACGAATCCCCTTGACTTCAAAAGCTCCTCAAACAGCCGGCTCCCCATGAAAACTATTCTATCCTACATAGAGTGATTAGCGTTTGTTTTTTTGCTGTGCTTGTTGTGACTTCAATACAATACTTTGCAGTTCTTTAAAAATAGCAAAGTGTTTATTGGTCGAGTATATTTTTGTATTTCCCTGACGCTCAGAATGTAAAAATCCTACCTTCTCAAGACGCTTTAATTCACGCTGAATATTGCCAGGGTCTTCCTTAATAAGTTTGGCCAACCCACGAACATGAGTTTTAAAATCAGGGTACTTAGCATACACTACAACGATTTTGCGCCGCACTCGAGAAGTGATGAATACATCCAGCATAATCGTTCCTGACACCTATCCTTAACTTAACCTGTTGCTAATAATTCTACAGTTTCAAAGACTTTGGGGCAAGCCCCTAAACCTT
>JARIHL010000088.1 GCA_029288315.1 Candidatus Saccharimonadota bacterium | reverse complement strand
AAGCCCTGCCAGTGCCCGAACCCCGAAACATTGCCAAGCGACCAGGGCCAGGGGTCATAAGAGAGTAAGGCTGAGGCCGCAAGATGGAAACGGAGTGCCAGCCTGGGGCTGGGGTAAACTGGGCTCAGGCTGGTAGCTCCGCTTGAAAAGTTGAGGAGTAGGTTACAAATATAGTTGATTGATGCGTTTTAGGGGTTGAGAAAGATTTATGACTTCTAAAAGGCTACATTGCACATAGTGTCTTGCAATACTGCTTAATTTTTTGTTCCTGTTCTTCTAAAGTGTGTGAAAAATGCGTCACACCATTATCTCCAGAGACAAAATATAGGTAGTCACCTGGAGCTGAGTTTGCCACTGCCTCAAGAGCTGCTATATTAAAATTAGCAACAGCACCTGGTGGCAAACCTCTATATTTGCGCGTATTATAAGGCGAATCAATGTCCAATGAGACGGGTTTATCTAAGAGTTGAGCGGCATAGATTAAGGAGACATCAGAACCAAGCGACATGCCAACTTGAAGTCGTTTTTCAAACACCTGGGCAACTTGGCGGCGATCTGCATCAGTTGCTACTTCGAGCTGAACTAATGAAGCCAAGGTAAAACCAGTATGCAGATTATACCCTCTCGCTTCTAAGGCTTGAATAAGGTTCTTCTCTTGCAGGCGTTTATAAAATTCATCAAACGATGTTACCAACAGTTGCTCGACGGTTGTTTCAAGGGTAATATGGTAGGTTTCAGGAAAAATATAGCCTTCTAAACTGACTTCAGCGGGCTTGTCTTTGAGAAGCGGGTGATCATATGTTTTCGCAAATGCTGCGTCAATTGCCGCACTCTCAAAGCCATCCTTCAGCAATTTCTCTTTAATCTCTTTTAATGACTTACCCGGCAGGATAGTAATGTTGTAACTGTCCATTTTCCCCTCTACTAATAGTTTAACGATCTCTGGCACTGATTGCGTTGGCGACAGAGAATAATTACCAGCCTGTAGAGTATTGTTTTGATCTGTCTGCTGAACGTAGAGCTGAAAGGCCAAACCACTTTTAATAACATGCTTCTCTTCAAGCTCTTTACCGATAGCTTCGGCGTGCGCGCCGCGTTCAATGGTAATTCGGACACGATCCACCGCAGACGACCGAGGCTGCAGCGCATCGTTGTACCAATAAACACCGTAAGCAATGAGAGCTATGAGTAAAAGCAGCAGGGCTACCACGGCACGGATTAGTAATTGCATAGGACGGCGCAGTTTAGGTTCGGCGTTTAATGAAAAGGGGGCAGGTACTGGCGTAAGATTTGGCTCACTCGGTTGAGATGTACGAGGTTTCATGAAGGCTTGCGGCCTCAATTGCTTTGGTTTCAGAGGACGCACATCGTTCATACGCCACCTTCTATATAATCTTGCAGTATAATTGTTGCTGCTTCGGCATCTATTGTAGCTTTATGAAAAGGTTTTTTGCGGTCCTTTAATCGCTCTTCGGCCATCACCGAAGTCGCCGACTCATCCTGAAATATGATTGGCAGTCCAAAAGCCTGAAGCCGATAACTAGCAAATTCTTTAATACGTTTACTCTGCGCCGTCTCTTGGCCGGCCATATTGCGCGGCAACCCTACGACAAGATCAGTAATGCCATGCTCTAGTAATAGTGTTTGTAATCGCACCAGTTCAGTACCATCCACAATCAAGGTTGTGAGTGGCGTTGCAATACGCAGCGTACTATCGGCCAACGCCACGCCAATACGCCGCTCACCAATATCTAATCCGAGTAGTTTGTGAATGCTACCGGACGTCATTAACCACAGTAAATCTAATGGTAATTTTATCTGCATTACTGGGCGCGCTCGTTACCCAGAATGGGCTAAACTTAGTATCTATTTTGTCGACGCCAGGGATGCCACTGGCAATTTGCTCAATTTCACCCTGTTTTTTACCTTTAACTTGCTCAGCGAATTGTTTAGTATCGATCGTTGTCCCAATATAACCAGTGGTTACTAGACGAGCAGTATATGCGCCATCATTTAATTTTTGGAATGCTTGAAATTGGATATTATTACTACCGTCGCTAAAGATACTTTGATTGGATTTACCATTAAGAGCATCTTGCAAAACATCATCTAGGACTTGCTTAATATCTTTACGTGGCAAGCCGAGCAATGTGTAGGTCGTTTCAATCGTCAGTTTGGCCTTTTTAGCTTGTTCGCCAACTTTTGGGCTCACTGAAGGTGAACCAACATCGCTCATAAAGCTCTCTTCAATCACGATTGCATCACTACCAAATTGCCCGCGTAAATCATTTTTAACGCCATTGGCATCTTGCCCAGTAAGTTTTTCTTTAGCTTTGGCAACGTCTTCATCTGAGACAACAGTCACTTTTTCTTTGGTGCCACCTGCCATCTGCTCGCCTGAAGCCCCGAGATTGTTATAGCCTTGCACGCCATAGCTTTGAGCTGGGATGTTATACTCTGGGCCAATATCAGCGGCAGTTACTGTAACGCTGGCTGTTCCGGCTACAATCGAGCCCCCCGCTACCCGTGCGCCTGGCACGGTAACACCGGTAGTGCTCGCAAACTTTTGGCCGCCAGCTGCCGTGAAAGTTGTGCCAGCCGGCACGGTAATCGCATCACTATCCGACCCATTGGTTAAGCTAACTCTGCCTGAAGCTTTTTCTCCCACATCTTTTGTGCCCGTAGCATCAAATTCGACAGAAGTTGATTTTTTAATTTGCTGAGCAGTGGTTTTTATTTGTAGTTCATTAATTTTGCTCTCTGGTAATGCTGGATTGAGATGTAAGTTGCGGTCAATCGTAACAGCACTGGTCTTGGCGCTGATAGTTATAGTAGCCGCCGGTGCAAAAATAAACGCCCATACCAAAAAAACAATTAGCAACAAACCTGCCGCACCGAGCAAAAAAAACTTCTTGCGAAAGGCATTAAAATTAGGGATGTTAATCTTCCCCATACCTTTTGGCTTGCTTTTAGAAGGTTCTTTCGGGGCACTCTTCGGTGGTAGATCGTCCAGGTTAACCTTATTGCTAACCTCATCAGCCAGGGAAGGGGTGGCTGTTTTTTGTTGAGCAGATGTCGCGTCTGCGATTTCTCCCACAGGTAGTTCTTCGCCATTAATAATGTCAGTGTCGTCAATTTGCAAGGCTGATAATGGTGGTATCTCAGGTCGTGATTGAAGATTTTTGGCCACGGGAACCTTAATGCCAGCCGCCAGCGATGTTAAAGAATGGTCATTCGTAATAAGCACAATCCGCTTGTCAGCGCCAAGGGCGCTTTTCTGTAATAGTTTTAAATTGACCGCGCTCTGCAGGACACCTACACGTTTTGGCGGTACCAGGGCAACGATTTTGGCATCGGCAGCCTTAATTTTACCAATAATGGCGGTAATGTCGTCTTCAATATCGATGTAGATAACATCTTTTTTCATACTATTTTAGATGCTCAAGATGCGGTTAAATTTGTCTTTTATAGAACTGTCTGAACTGCCTACCATAGTATCATATCCAACCCGCAGGAGCCCCATGGCAGTAATAAATGTATGATCGGCAACTTCACCAGTACTATCGTGGATGCCCGCTACTTGCGAGGGGTGGATGCGTTCAACGGTGGGTTTACGTGGAAATGGTAAATCGTGATGCCAGTCCCGTTCATTAAGGGCACGCATCAGCTTATCAAGGCTAGCACCCCCACCACACAGGAATAAACGAGTTGGCAAGTGGTCAATGGCATCAAATTCACCAAGCGCTAATTCAACGCCATTCAACCACACCTCAAGCGTTTTATCAACCGCTGTATTAACAGCTTGACGAACATCAGGTTTAAGATTGGCCCCGTCAAGCGCTAGTTTCAATTTTTCGGCATCTTCAAAGGCAATATCCATATCAGTTGCGATAGTACGCGTAAAGCTGCGGCCGCCAATACCAAACATTTTCGTGCCTTCCACGCCGCCATCGTTTACTACGGCAATATCAGTAGTGCCACCGCCAACATCAGCTAAAATTGCAGTGAAGTTGCTACTGGCGTCAGTGCCCAACACTGAACGTGCTACAGCAAATGGCTCGGCCGCCACGGCAATGAGGTCGAGGTCTAATTCGCTCGCAGTTCGTTCTAAGGCGCCGATATGCACCATGGGCGCAAAGGCCGTGTAAATCTGAACAGCCACATCCTTACCTTGAAAGCCAATTGGATTGCTTACTTTGTAGCCATCGATGTGGATACTCACAATGGCGCTATTAACCAACTTAATCTCGACGTCGTTATTGCCGGTTTCCCAGGCAATTTGTTTCTGAGCTTTCGTTTGGGCACGCTCTTGCACCTTTTCGATAATAAATTCCATTTCGCGGACATCAAGCGGTAAATCAGGCTGGGGCCTTTTGTAGCGAATCGTTTGCGTCAAACCTTTAACAAGTTCTCCAGCAATGCCAATTACCACGCGTTTGGCCTGTATACCTGCTTGTTGCTCAGCATCACTCAAGGCAGCTTCGCAGTTGCGCACCACGCCACCGATATCAGCAATAGCACCCGAATGCATATCACTTAAACTCTGGTGCTGACGGCCAACGCCAATGATC
This sequence comes from Candidatus Saccharimonadota bacterium, assembly GCA_029288315.1. GTDB lineage: Bacteria > Patescibacteriota > Saccharimonadia > Saccharimonadales > EFPC-124 > JARIHL01. The sequence continues at coordinate 375 of JARIHL010000088.1, read as the reverse complement.
GTTAGTTCATCATCGTCAAGGCGGGCAATCAACGCTTTTACAAATTCAGTACCAATATCCAGCGCCACAATATGCCGAGGGTCTTCCCTGGCAGGAAGGGCGCGTTTAAGTTTATCAAGTAACATCAGGGTAATTATACAACATGGCTTGTAAAAAGTTTATGATTACCATACCTCGCTTCTAAAACTCAGAACGTGTCATGTTTTCGCTGATCTATTCTCTCGTTGCCTTTAACTTTAAGTAGTAATTATAAAAACTTGCATATAGTGGCCACGAGGCAAGTATACCCCTACGCCATGGAACGTCAAGCGGAGTGCAACCCGGCGAATATATACCCAGGTAAATTTTTAAAAATTTACCTGGGTATATATTCCC
>JARIHL010000052.1 GCA_029288315.1 Candidatus Saccharimonadota bacterium | reverse complement strand
GATCCGCGCATTTATTCGTATGGTCATCGAAATACACAAGGGCTGGCTTTCGCTTTTGAGCCGCTCGGCAATACCATTGGGTTTAGCGTGGAGCACGGCAGCACCATAGATGATGAAGTTAACCGGCTTGTGAGAGGCAATTTCGGCTGGGACCCAGATGCAAAATATAGCGAGCAAAATGTGCCCATGACTGATAAACAAAAATTTCCAGATGCCATTGAAGCAACCTGGCGCAGTGGTAGTCCGGCCCAAGCCCCTTCCGGTGCAACCTTTATTCAGGGGGATGCTTGGAAGGCTTGGGATGGCTCGCTGGCTATCGCCATGCTCAAGAGCAAACATCTAAAAATACTCTCATTTGATTCAAGTGGCAAACTCACCAAAGAAGAACGTGCTTTGACCGATAAAGGCCGGCTTCGAACTGTTCGCCAAGCACCTGACGGTAGCCTCTATATCACGACCGATAATGGCAATAATGATCAGATAATTCGATTAGTTTCAAAGCAATAGAACCTTCCTGCTACCTTCTCGATTGAGGAGGTAGCAGGAAGTGCAACGCCAGGTTTTGCTTTATTTCAGCCTTGCTCGTATCCAACCTCTGGTCGGCCAAGAGGAGTCGTAATGATAAAAATTGTGGGGAAGCCGCCGGGGTTCGATTACGGTAAGGTATAGTGTGCCATTAGCAGCACGTTCGAGGCAAAATTCCCATCTTCGGCGCTGTTGAAAGACGCGTGCAGTAGGATCAACGTAGAGATAGTTATCCGGACCAAATCGAACGTTATGATAAGCTCCCAAATTCAGATAGCCGAATCCTGTCATGTCGCGTACTCTGCATTCGTTGATACAAGTACCCCTTTTTGCCATCTCATTACTCCCTGCGTGAAAAGTAAATGAGTAAACTTATAATAATGCGATTAATTTATATCTGTCAAAGTTTCGGAGCCTCCATCTCAAAACTCAAAAGAATAGAGTTAGAGACTTCACTAAGCTCAGGTTAATAGGAGAGTCTCGGGATTTGGGTCGTTGAGCGTTTGACACATACGTATCAATCCGTTTTAATAACTTCGCACCCCCTCTTTGAAGGAGTATGTATGAGAATCTCGCAACTGATCAAGATTGTTGGCGAAGCTGATGATCTTCTGCAAATTTATGGGCACGCCATGAATCTCAAGCGAGATACGGGATTGATTCCCATTTTCGCTCTGGGGTTAACCGCCTTGTCTGGGGATGCCCAAAAGCGGATTGCTCGGCAACTTGCGCTCAAAGAAGGTAGTCATGGCTGGAGCAATGTGGACGATAAGGATAGGCGCAGATATATGAGGGTTTGGCAAAGGCGTAAAGATGAAGCCGAAAAGTGGCTGAAACACTATCTTGGTCCTACTTGCGTCTCCAATAGCAACGGTGTTTTCAAACGAGCTCTTGAGGAGTTGCGTAGAATTTCTTGACGTGAATTGTACTTGACAGTTCTGACTCTATAAGGACTGTCAAGTACAATCAAAGACTACCACCCGCCTGCCCCAACTGAGATTGTGATATTTTGAGTTTAAATGGTTAAACCTCAAACCCCGACGTAACACTCACATAATTGACGTATACTATTTGGTGACAAAACTAAACAGCAAATATAAACATACGAGCGGTGCAGAGAGCATATCGTAGACAGCAACATACTCAAACAACTATTGGTGAAAACATCACCAATAGCAGGTTTCTAGCGTGCCACGTGGTTAGGGTTAGTTGGGGGATGAGGTTTTGGAAAACCGAGCTATCATAGCACGAGACACCTTTCAGAGTCAGAGAGTCAGATTGACTCCGAGATAATAGTTGCTATGCTTAAAGAGTAATCTGAAAAAAGGAGTCATACATGAGTTTTCTAGACACACTGAAAGAATGGTTTGGCGGTGCTTCTGATGTAGTACAAGGACAAGCCGAAAACCTTCAAGACAAAGTGAACACTAAAGAGCTGCAACAAAAAGCACAAGATATTACTCAAAATGCAGGGGAACAAGCAGGGCAAGCGGCTGAGCAGGTTGGCGAAAAGGTTAACGAAGTAAAAGATAAGCTGACCGGCCAGCAGTAACTAAACCGGCGGGTTTGAAATCATAAACACTTGAGTGGCACAAGTCAGCTGTCTTTAAATAACGATTCCGCCACCCATCACTCGCTCGCCATCATAAAGCACAGCCGACTGGCCTGGCGTAATAGCCCGTTCAGGGTCTTCAAGCTTAAGACGAAGCTTATCTTCAACAAATTTTAGTTGACAGATAATCAATGGTGCACGATAACGCAAACGCACATGGTATTGACGATCTTCGCTGGGAGCTTCATTAATCCAATGCAGCTGGTTAAGCACTACGGTATCTAGCCACAAGTTTTCGTCATTTAAATCAGTAGTAACAATTACCACATTGCGCGCCATATCCTTGCCGACCACATAATAAGGCAAGCCGCCGCCAACATTCAGTCCATGCCGTTGACCAAACGTATAAAAGATTGCACCATCATGACGGCCAACTACCCGTCCGGTCTTTTTATCAACAATGTCTCCTGGTGCAGCCGTCACATACTGCTGCAAAAATTCCTTAATCCCTACTTTACCGACAAAACAAATCCCCTGCGAGTCTTTCTTTTTGGCGGTCACCAATTGCAATTCTTGGGCTTTCTGCCGTACTTCCATCTTTGTCAACTCACCAAGGGGCATCAAGGTTTTTTCAAGTGCAGCTTCAGTCACTCGATAAAGAAAATAGCTCTGATCTTTATTTAGGTCTTTGCCCATAAGCAGAGAGGTCTTCATCTTTGGTCGGACAGCTTCAAAATCATGCGCTAAGGTAGGTCTCCCTCGCGCTGTGCCACTCGCAGCTTCGAGGTTGCGAAAATGCTCATTAGTAGAAGCAAGCCTACGGCCCTCAATTCGCGCATAATGCCCCGTCGCTACCAAATCTGCTCCATCGGCCAATGCAGCCCGCAAAAACAACCCAAACTTCACCTCTTGATTACACATCACATCAGGGTTGGGCGTCCGCCCTGCTTGGTACTGCTCAATCATATAATCTACCACCAGCTGTTTGTATTCTTTTTCAAAATCAAACACCTTGAATGGAATACTAAGCTGCACCGCTACTCGCTTGGCATCTGCCAAATCATCCGCCCAGGGGCACTTCATACCAGGTAAATCTTGCGTCCAGTTTTTCATATAAACGCCGGTTACTTGGTAACCTTGTTGCTGCAACAAAGCAGCAGTTACTGAACTGTCTACTCCACCACTCATACCAACGTATACCTGTTTCATCAGCGCTACCGGTGGGTTACCTGCAAATAAATAAGCTTTGTCATTTCGCTGATTGCTAAATACCATCCATAGGGATTAGACCACCATCGATCCTCTGGCCAATACTGGTCCTCGTATGTTGGACGACTCACTACTACCACTTCATCACCTAATGCGCGAGTAAACTCAGTGCTGGCCCGACGCTGATGATATGGTGAAGTCACGACAATAATACGCTTAAGAGCATATTCACGAACAATCGGTCGTAACCCCTGCGCATTCCCTGCCGTATCAACCGCCTGTTCATCAATAAGAATCGCGCTGTCTGGCACACCCGCCCGAAGCGCCAGTTGCCGCATTGCCCCAGCGTTAGAAATACCTCGTTTATCTAAAGCCGCCCCTGACAGAATGAGTTTTGGCGCCCAACCATCTTGGTATAATTGAATTGCAGTGCGTGCCCTGGCATCAGTATCACCACCACTAATAGCGACGATGGCATCGGCTGGCTGGCATTGCTCATGCGTAGCAATGGGCGATGAGCAAGGCTGCAGATCATCAACTGACAATACCTGCGGTAGCAACCAGATACCTCCTAGTATAAGCAAAAGTGGACTTATAGCGAGCAGAAACATTTTAATTAGCAGCATAGCGCCCCCTATTATGCGGCCTTTTGGCAGTCTTGCACACTCTTGATAATGATTTTGGCTGCTCGCTGAACATCTTCAGAGGTTGTAAACGCGCCAAGGCTCAAACGAAGGCTGCCATGTAAAAGTTCGGGCTTTAGCCCTATTGCCTGTAATACATGAGAAGCTGTTTGCTTATTAGCCGCACAGGCAGAACCAGTAGCGGCTTGTACGCCACGCTCATCCAGCAACATAACCAGGCGCTCGCCATCTAGTCCCGGCCATGAAATATGGAGATTATTGGGTAACCTTTTTTTGAGATTGCCATTTAAAGAAGCTTGGGGAAATGCTTGGAGCAATCGTCGCTGCAGTTCATCGCGCAGGACAGCCACTTTTGCCACACTCTCTTTGCGCGTTGATTGCGCAAGGTCAAGCGCTGTGGCAAAGCCAATAATGCCTGGCACATTTTCTGTCCCACTGCGTAAGTTATTCTCTTGGCCGCCTCCCTGTAAAATTGACTCAAGTTGCGTGCCCCCTTTTACGTACAGTATGCCTGTTTGTTTTGGGCCATAGAGCTTACCCCCATTCAACGTCAATAAATCCACTCCCAGTCGGGCTGCGTGCAAATCTAAATAACCTGCCGCTTGACTGGCATCGGTATGTACATAAAGCGGCAGTGTATTTCCATTTTGCTGCCGCTCAAGCTTGATTGCCTCTACTAATTTTGCCACATCACGAAGGGGTTGGATGGTGCCAATTTCATTATTAGCGTAGGCAAGACTAATAAGCGTTGTTTGGTCATCAACTAAGGTTTTTAGCGCTTCAAGGTTAACCGTACCATTTAGCAAAACCGTCACTACCTTATGCCGATAGAGCATTACAGAAGCCAATACAGAGTCATGTTCAGTTGACGCTGTCAATACCGTGGTACCAGGGAAGCGCCGCATAACCCCCTGTACTGCTATAGTAATTGATTCAGTCGCACCGGCCGTAAATATAACCTCGGAAGGACGAGCTCCTAACCAATGCGCGACGTAGCTTCTGGCATCTTCAATAGCAACCCGGACAGTACGAGCGGCAAGATATGAGCTGGAAGGATTATAAAATTGTTCATGCCAAAACGGCTGCATAGCCGCCAACACTCGCTCATCGAGTGGTGTAGCCGCAGCATAATCAAGATAGATTGGTTTTTGCATCATTTGAGATTATTGATCAATTGTACGATCTTCGATTTGATAGGTAAAATTTTATCTATCAAACCGACGCATTAAGCGGTTGCCCAGTCGCGGGATCTTGTTGATAAATCTCTCGAGCCACCCGCTGATAGTACAAATCAGTGGCAATCGCCAAATTGCGGAGTTCGTCACCTTCCACCACACTATACGGCTGGCCGTCTTGAACCTTCAAAACACCGTTTGGATGTACTTCGTAGCGAGTTGTCAGCTCGCGGCGCCGGCCCTGTTTATCAACCCATTCTTCATACCATACCCAGGTATTATCATCGAGGCAAAAAAACTCACGGCGATGCCCAGCCGGAATCGGCCCAAATAACTGTGCTCCGATCTTTGACTCCATACGAATCAAATCCCGGCGCGTTACCTTACGCCGCTGTTTGGTTTTCGTGGCTTGCGGTTCAGAGCCAGTGATTAATTTAACGGTGCTTTGCCAAAAACTCATAATTTATTCTTCTTAGGCAGCTCGCTGATCCGCAAACCCTTCTAAGTGTTGCTTGCGTAACTGGCTATTTACTCGAATTCCAACGCTCAAAATACGAAGTGGAGTTTGGTCTGATTCAACACTGCGGTCAACTTGCTCTACGGCTTTAGGCTGTGCAGATTCAGCTGCATCGAGTGCATCAGCAAGGGCGCCAACGTATACTTCATGATCAGTTGGACCAGCCGCAGGGCCATACAGGCGATTAGGAGTTTGAGGATAAAGGGTTTCAGCGCCGTTTTGAAAGCCATACTCGGGTATTTGTTCGCTCTGAGCGAAACGGGGTTGCTCTGACATGTGTAATAACTTGCCTCACTTTAGTGGTAGGATTTTGTTTTGCACGTGTTGGTTTAGGTAAAAAAGAGTTGTCGCGCATTCTGAGTAGTACTGGTAGCAATGATCTTAGCGGGCTCATTCCTTAATCTGGCTAAAAAGTCAAGCACTAGTGCCACATGCGCTGGCTCATTGATCCTACCACGAAATGGTACAGGAGTCAAGAATGGCGCATCCGTCTCTAATAAAAGGCGATTCAGTGGGACTGTACGCGTATTCTCAAGCTGCCACTCATGCTTAGTGAACGTCATAATGCCGTTTATGCCAACGAACAAACCTCTTTCAAGCAACTTGTCAAGGTTGTGGTGTGTATCAGTAAAGCTATGCACTACGCCTCTAAGCCCTTGGTAACTATCAAAAATTGGCCAAAAATCATCAAAAGCGTTACGGATATGAAAAATGAGCGGCAAATTATATTCCTGCGCCAACTCTATCTGGAAACGAAGGGCTCGTTCTTGGTCTATCTTTGGTGAGTGGCTATAAAAGTAGTCTAGGCCGCACTCCCCAATTGCCACTATTTTGGGCTGGCCAGCTAAAGTTGCCAACTGTTCCAGCTCAGCCTGACCCCGCTTGGCTTCATGGGGGTGCAGGCCAATGCTGGCCCAGCAATGCGAACGATGTTGAACAAAATCAACAGCCAGACGGCTGTCATCGGCACTTGTGCCAACACAGATCAAACGCGTTACTCCTTGGTCGAGCGCTCGCCTCACCAGCCTATCCGGCTCTAATTGGTTAGCACGCAGCCATACAGCCCGAGCCGTCTCATCTCCGGTAAGTTCCAATTGTGCTGAATGAATGTGACAGTGGGTGTCAACCAGTTGCATGTTCTGTTACCTCAGGCTTGGGCTGAGCTGGCTGAGCATCTGGAGCCGAGGTATAATGGTAGATCTTTGGAAAAAGTACGCCCTTGTATTGGCTCATGATCTCGCTGCCAAAAATGCTTTTGATAGCCTCGCTGGTCTGGGGCAAAAATGGCCACAGCAGGTCTGCCATCTGCCGTAAGGTGGTAATGCTATAGGCTAACACTTCTTGCAGGTGGTCGTTATCGCCAGCTTTAGCAATCGCCCAGGGCTTAACCTCTTCAAGATACACATTGAGTTCACGAATCTTCATCCAAATATAATCAAGTGCACGGTCAAATTGTAGTTCATGCATGTATTCGTGAAAAGGACCGGTGTCGTGCTTTGGCCGTGGCACGTCACCAATAACGCCTTCTTGATAACGACTGACCATGCTTGCAACACGCTGTACCAGATTACCAAGTTCGTTGGCAAGTTCGTTATTATATGCAGTTTCAAACTTCTCCCAAGTAAAATCGCCGTCGTCAACAGTTGGGATATGCCGCAAAAAGTAATAGCGGAAGCCATCGACGCCATAGCTGTTCACAATTTCAATTGGGTCCACAACATTACCAACGCTTTTGCTCATTTTCGTACCACCTACATTGACGAAGCCGTGCACCAGCAATGTTCTCGGCAATGGAGCATTCAATGCAATCAGCATGGCCGGCCAAATAGCGGCATGAAAGCGAAGAATATCTTTGCCAACTACTTGCACGTCGGCCGGCCAAAATTTCTGATAATCTGCGCCATCTGGATAGCCAAGCACGGTCACATAATTCATAAGTGCCTCAAACCAAACATACATTACCTGGGCATCATCGCCGGGCACCTGTATACCCCAGCTAAGACTTTTCTTAGGCCGGGAAATGCTAATATCTTCTAGACCTTCTTTAATGAGCTGTAAAATCTCAGCTTCGCGGAATTTGGGCACAATTGTTAGCTCGCCTGCTTGCAGTGCTTGTTTAATAGGTTCAGCAAAAGCACTTAAACGAAAGTAATAATTCTCCTCGGACAGTTTTTCGTACGGTTTGTTATGCAATGGGCAAACACCATTGTTCGTTGTAGCTTCTTTGGACGTTACGAATGCCTCACAACCAACGCAATACCAGCCTTCATAGGTACTTTTGTAAATATAATCTTTGAGTTGCGTCCAGATAAATTGCGCTATCTTCTCATGCGTTGGATCAGTAGTACGAATAAAATGGGTGTAATTAACGTTCATTTTTTTAATAAAATCGTAAAACACTTCGACCATTTGGTCAGTATAGACTTTTGGCTCGAGGCCAGCCTCTTTAGCCTTAGTAGCAATTTTAGTACCATGCTCATCGGTTCCCACTTCGAAGAAGACATCCGCGCCCTGCTGCCGGTGATAACGAGCCAGTACATCAGCCAACATGTAGTCCATGGCATTCCCGATATGAGGTTTGGCATTGACATAGGGGATCGCGGTGGCGACGTAGAACTTCTTCATGAATGGTCCCTTAGTTAACTTATGGAATCTATTGTAACAAAGCCTGTACAAATTTTATGAAATATTGTAATTTGTGAAAGCAGCGCGAGCACTAATAGAGGCTTGTATCGCAAAACAGCAGAGGTTTTCTATCTCGAAATATTCGACACATAGCTGCCGCGGGAGTAATCTTGCACTGTCTAAGTTGATGTCTAAAGCCGCGAAGTTTCTCAGAAGCAATAAGTGCCAAAGGTGTGGCCGGCCACTCACATATACTCGGCGCTATCACTATCGGATTTAGGCTGCACGAACAAGAAATGTTCTAGCGTGTTTGGAAAATAGCCGATACCCCGAGAATGAAGAAAGGTGTGGCGATGAAAAGGCTTCGTTGCAATCGTTGTCGGCGCATACGAAAGATGACACTTCAGGAGACAGGGATAACGGGTGTGCGTGCCTATGCCTGTCCAACCTGTAGTTGGTTCAGTGACAGCACGGCAGTACAACGAGAGCCCGGAAAGAGGAAGAAACGACTAAGCTTCTGGAAATCCTAGGCTGCCAATGTGACAAGCTGCTATAAACAAGCAGCTCACACAACGAGTACAGGAGAAGATGAAATGCGCTCTCTGGGCCACCAACTAGCAGTATCTGCAGCCAGACTGGCCGGAAAGATCCTACCGCCGAAATGTGAGAGCTGCCATCGGCGGATGACACTCTCACGCGGTTTGGGTACCCACTACTGCAACAACCGCAGCTGCAGTCGCTATATCGGAGCTTAAATCACTCCGATGAAGCTTGGGGCTGCACCAGTGGCAATTTGTCACTGGTGCAGCCCGGCTAAATACTACCGCAGCATACAGATCGTTGCAAAACGGCCATCATCGCTTACGTCGTTATTGCGTACTGCCCGATAGTGCGAAAAATAGGAACCGGATATCGCCGTATTAACCGGCGATTTTTCAATATGTTCTCGTGACACACCGGCAGCTTGCAACCGGTTAATAACAAATCCTATCAGATCAATACCGGTACCCGACACATTTTTATGCAAATACGGTTGCCACGCTGGATCCTGTGCCTGCTTGGGCTCATCAGCAAATACATACGACTCAGCTTTGATAGCCGGACCACAATATACCAGCAGGTCTTTAGGGTTAGAATTATGTTTCTTTTGCAGGTACTGCACGACTTTATATGCTAAATCTGCTTCAGTACTTTGCCAGCCAAGATGCACCAACGCTAAAACATTATTGACGGGGTCATGAATAATCACCGGGTTACAATCAGCGGTTGGTAAAAAAAGGGCAATGTGCTTCTTGGCTGTAACGAGCGCATCAGCATGAATACGTTGGTTAGGATTTAATGAATCGTCACCTACCTCGGCAGCAGTCACTTCATGAATACTATCCCAACTCTCCGAGTCATTGACATACATAATGGCTAGTTGCTCAGGACGAAGGCCGATGCGCTCCAGCAGTCCTCTGATATTCTTATCAGCATCTTCACCTTGTTCGTATTTGACATTACCATCTTGCTTATCGGAAACCACGGCCAGAATTTTGGCACGGTCAAAAATAGTTGGTTGGTCGGCTTGTATCATAGGTTTACTCCATATAGTTTTACTAATTGGTGCCAATCATCGAGCGAGAGTTCTTCGGCGCGGGCTTCCGGCTGAATACTTGCATGGTGTAGCCAAGCTTCAACCGCCATTTTAGTTATACGTAAACCACCACTGAGGCTATTGCGAAGCTGTTTGCGCTTTTCGCCGAATCCAGCTCTGACAATGCGAAAAAAGAGTTTTGTGTCGACGTCTGGAAAGCGAGGCTGTGTGCGCCGCCGTAGTGTGATAATTTGCGAATCAACCTGAGGTGGAGGCGTAAATAACCCCGACGGTACTATTGGCCCTAACGCTACCTCACTATAAAACTGTACGGCGACGGCTAAAATGCTCATATCGCCCGGCTGGGCTGCCATACGCTCGGCCACTTCTTTTTGCAAGAGTAAGGTGGCAAGCTCAGGTGGGTAGGATGACTCAAGCAATAAACGAGTAATTTTACTCGTGATGTAGTAGGGCACATTGGCGACTACTTTGTAGCGCGCTGGGAGCTGACTCAGGTCAAACTGCAAAATGTCGCCCTGTATAATTTTGACGTTTTTTGGCAGGCGCTTTTGCAAATCATCCGCTAACACAGCGTCGAGCTCCACTGCCACCACCTGCTTTACCCGCTGAGCCAGCTCAATTGTCAGAGTACCCAATCCCGGACCGATCTCAAGCACTGTATCGCCTGGCTCAAGCATGGCCATCTCGCATAGAGCGCGCAGCGTCTCACGGTCATGGAGCCAATGTTGCCCGAGCTGTTTATTAGGTTTTAGATTATTCATACCTGCAACAGCGACAAGCCGACCTCATCATCGTGTATGCGTTTCAGAGGCGGTCCAAAAATCGTGTGTACGTAGAGTTCGCAAGTGCCAGCCACGCATAATTCTTTCACATGGCCGCCAAATGCCCGCAGCTCAGTATCACTGAAAGTACCATGGATATGAAACGCGGGCTCTTCTTTTTCTAAGCTGATAGTGCCTTGGAGGGCAGTGATTTCCAATAATTGGTCTATTTTCTTAAACACATAGTGCTGCTTCGGTAAATCATAAAATCCAATTTCTGCCCACTGCGCACCGCCAATTCCATTGATCCAGGCGCCAGCGAGATGACGCTCTTTGGCTACTTTGAGCAACGACTCAACAAGCAACTCACCCTTACTCAACCGAATCACATAATTATAACCATCAAATCGATGCACCATACCCACATGGTAGCATACGTCGTAGCTCCTCCATACCACTGTTATCTGGTGCGAGTTGATGGGCCAACCTACCCCACTTACTGATGACCCAAGATACCCTGGAGTCACAGCATAACAATTACCTATAAATATCCTGCAAGCCTAACGTGCGACTGCAGGCTGGCCAGGGCTGCCATCCGCGCGCTTGGTAGAGATTAGCAGCCGCTTGGTCCTGTACTTCGGGTGGTGCGTTTGTTGGTACTTGCCCTTTGTACGCCTCTGGTGCATAGGCATTCCATGTACTTTGGCTAAACTGATAAGCACCATAATATGGTCCCGCAGGGTTAACAGATGTATATTTTCCCTCACAGCTACGTAGTTTTGCCAGTGCTTCGCTGAACCCACCGCCGAAACCAGCAGTCTTTACTCCGATTATTTCCACCTGCTTCTTTGGCTGCATGGTCACAATATTTTGAATTTCCTTGCGGCTGATTTCTTTGCCATCACGAAGTTCAATTTGGAAGGTCACTACTTTTTTACCTTTTGTGCCTGCCTCTTTTACTTGCTTATAACCAACTTCACGGTCTACATCTTTTATCTGCTCAGTTGAGAAGGCAATCTCTTGTTCTTCGTTGATGACCTGCGAACCATTGCGGTATACAGCGACTGTTATGTTTGCAGAAATTGGTGTTTCAAGGCTCGGTGAAACACCATCATTGCTTCCCAAGACAACCCCCTTCTCTTGTAAGAGTTCGGCAACGGTTATTGCCTGGGTGCGCGCATCTATTGGCTTGCCATATAGCACCAACTTCAGCGGTGTTGAGCGTTTAATAGTCAGCTTTAGGCCGGCACCGCCACCTTCCAGAAAGTCATCGATGCGATCGAGCTCAAAAATGTCTTCATCGTAGGCTTCTAATCCCGCTGCTTCAACAATTTTTTTAGCACTGGTGTGAGGAGTCATAATTCTATGCCGATTTGCGCCTTCGACAATTGTAACCGGCCGCGCACGGTAAACATTGACACTGTAATTTGCGGCAATCAGGTGAGTCTCTTGATTAGGCTCTACGATATCATGCGCTTCGAGGGATAGGTGAGCGCGCTCAAGCACTTCACCGACGGTTTGTGCGTTCGTGGCCACAATTTGCTCTTGGCCATCATGATGAATAGTAACAATCCGCTCATTGGTGGCATGGGCGGACGAACGAGGAAACAGAAACCATATAAAAATAATGATGGCTGGCAAAAGAATTGCCGCCACCCACAGTAATAGCTTAGGTCTAGGCATGTAGGCGTACGTGTTCATGAACTCCAGATAAAGCGAACTGATGACCAGTATAGCAAATTTAGCTCAAAAAGGCCATGTTAACCTCATTTCAAAGATGGGATAAACCAGACCCTTCAGCTTTCGAAGGGTCTGGTTGGTTCATCCCAGCAGTGCTAAAGCAACTCCTCCACAGCATAGGGCCGCCGGTACAAGATAATCTTTGACCCGCCCAGACTGTCCTTTAGTGAGGTATGCACCATACCAAATAGTGACGAAAAGTGATAATTGATGCATTGCCACGAGTGCTGTCGGGTAATGGAGCAGCTCGATAGCGAGCAGGAGTGTAGAAGCAGACAGCGCCACAGCACCGGCAACCAGCAGCAGGTAGCGGTAACGAGTAGGGTTCAGGAACAGTTTCACCTCTCGTAGTTTCGTACCGCCTAAGAGCAGTCCGACTATGATAAGGAGCGCGGGTAGCAGTAAACGAATGGGCAGGTAAGATGCCGCACTATACATGCTGACGATCTTAGCATCAAGTGCATTAGCACTCCCAAACATAACGGTGGCTGCGAACACTCCCAGCAGGGCTCGTTGCTTCTGGGTGGGCGTGTATTCTTCTCTCCTTTGAGATTGGTCGGTCTCTTGCTTGACCTTCAGAGCATACCAGATCCCCTCGATAACCGTTATAACTCCAGTCAACTTAAGAAAAGTGAACGTTTCGCCAACGAGGAGGGCTGATAATCCTGCTATTGGCACAACCCGCAGTGTAAAGATCATGCCAAACCTTGTAGAACCAACAATGGGAGCGGCATAAAAAATGACCAGGTTAGCTACTGCATACAACAGAGCAGCGCCAAGCATCATCCCAGCCAGTGTCCCACTCATCTTCTGTGGCGCTTGTAGATCAACGAAAGGGATTACCAACACGAGTAGAGTAAAGCCAATCCCTCCAATAACACTGGTAATCACCGTTGCCAGAGCTGACTGACGCAAGCTATCAGGCTTCAGTTCTGCCTGCCAAACCGGTATGGGCCCTTGAGTTATCAAGCTGATTAAGGCAAGTAGCATCGCAGCTACTACCACCCCGAGTCCCACCTCGTGCAGCACATTTCCTCCTTTGTACACAGGGATGAACCCGTACAGTATCTAGGTAAGCATGGGGACTGTCAATCAGTTTACTAAACCCATGCTATTGTTCAGTCATGAATTGGATTTATTAATGTGGGATTTCACAACCTCTTAAACAAGCATTTTAAAATTATAATAAGTTTACAAATGATCGGATGGTGCCCAGTCTGCGCGGGCACCATCCTTCCTCTAACAAGCCGGTTATTGGCAGCGCTCGAGGATGTCAGGCGGTAGTGTAATATCAATCAGGGCATGCTGTCCCAGAGCGTCCAAAGGTACATTGAGGGCGAAGTATTCCAGCATTCCTTCATTCCCACTCCCATCGGCGACACGGCCATTGCCGGCGTACAACTCCCGCAAATGCAGGGTGTAATACAAGAAGGCGCGAATGGCAACCAGATTAACCGAGTTGCGGGGCAAAGCCCGAAATCGCTCATAGGTCATATACCGCGGATCGGCGGGCCCAGCGATGTTAACATCGTGGAAATTAAAACCTGCCGCAGTTTCGATCTCTGCGAATGGTGTATTCCTAAGCCCAGCGCTATGGGCGCGCAGAACAGACGCGATGTCAGGATAAACCTGGGAAGCGATTGCGATCGCACCCTCCCAATCTGCAGGCCGTATGTGATCACTCTCGCCGCAGACAACAAGCTTGAAGCTGTTGCCTTCTAGAACCTTGGCCCGAATGTATTCATCGGGATAGCAAATCTCTTGCATTATCTCATAGCCATTGAGGCCGATAAGCTGTTCGAGCCCGTCCGGCCCCATCAGCATGACGATTAAGCGGCTGCTGTCATCGGTTAGCGTCTTGAAGTCTTCTGGGCATTTACCTCTGATGAGGCGGCCGCAGAGCCCTTCAACAGGCACCCTTTCACCCGCCTTGAATGCCTTGACGTATCCTTCGACCGTGTTGAGCATTGCAATGCACCTCCAGCCACATAGTTGATGTTCGCACCTAACCTCGTATTTTATAATATACAATTCTAACTTTTGCAAGAGCGTCGTAATGGTTCTGCACCACCGCACCACCTACACTTCTCTTTCCTGAACGCAGCCTTTCCGGTGGGGTTACCTGACCTTTTGGTCAGGTAACACGGTTTGGGTAAGAGAAGTGTAGGTGGTGCGGTGGTAAGGCAAGTATACCCCTACGTCATGGAACGTCAAGCGGAGTGCAACCCGGTGAATATATACCCAGGTAAATTTTTAAAAATTTACCTGGGTATATATTCCCGAGTGAAGCGTGTCCATGACGTAGGGGTATACTCGCCAATGGTAATATATTGACAATTTTCAATAAAAATGTTATTAATTATTTGTCACTACGACGCAGCTTAACAGAGTGAGATATGTTTGAGAGAGTTGAATGGTTATATATAGTACATAACCATTCAACTCTCTCAAGCACGATAACCCCAAGGAGACAGGATGCCTGAATTCATCAATCCATTGCGCTGGTTGATAGATACCGAAGGGCTGAGTCTAGCACTGACTGCAGCGCTGCTGGTTGCACTCTTCGTGGCTACTCATCGTGAATCCCTCGGCTCCTTGTCGTTGACATGGTTAGCGATTGGAGCCATACAGACAGCATTCATTAAGCTGACTCTGTCGTTCCCATTCCACACAGCTCCACACATCGCCCACGTCTACATCACAGCAGGTCAGGCAGCAATCTTGTTGATACTTGCCTGCCTCGTACTGTTTCGCGGCAAACGATCGTGGCTGCAGAAGTGGACGGAATGGTCTGTCCTAACGCTTTTGGCCGCACTCAGTGCCACCCTGGCTAGCGGCCTGAACCTCGAGCGCTTGTGGGGCAGAAGCAATATAAACTTCTGGTACAGGTTGGATGACGCCTTGTGGTTCGCCGATTTCGTACTGCTGGTGATCGTGGTGATCATCAAATTCATTCATCTACACCTGGATCGTATGGCGGCAGTGCGGCGGCTATCTGGTCGCAAGACCTCCTCGAAGTACGTCAACCAGCTCGGGCTACGGCAACCTCGGGCCTAAAGAGTCCCCGAGCTTTTTGGTGCCTTAGTAGGAGGTTGTTGCCTCCTACTAAGGCACGCCACGCATTTCACTCTGTTAACTAACCCATCAGCCAGCGGGCTGATTTTTGTTTGCTTGTTTAAGGACAATTTTTAGAATTTATATTCGCTCCAACGGTGCAAATTCAATATTCAATTTTTTGAGGCCGCGGCTGGCAAAACGAATGGTGGCCGTCGAGCCTTCTACGGCTATAATATGACCCTGACCGAATAGTTTATGCCGCACACGATCACCTTCGTGTAGCTCTAAGTCTTCAGGTACATAGCGTGGTTCGCCAGAAAGACTACTGGGGCTCAATGAAACTGCCGATGCATAACCATAATGACCTGCGTTGATTTCTTTTGCCTCGCCGTCAATATCTGCCAAAAAACGAGATGGCGGGTTATGCTGCACACTGCCGTAGATCATCCGGCCAGCAGCATGCGTTAAATACAATTCTTCTCGAGCGCGAGTCATGCCAACATAGCAAAGCCGCCGTTCTTCCTCCATTTCAGCTTGATCAAAAAAAGCACGACTGTGCGGAAAGATACTTTCCTCAAGGCCAATCATAAAGACAACTGGAAATTCAAGCCCTTTGGCAGCATGAAGCGTCATCAATGTCACGGCGTCACTCTGTTCATCAACTGTATCGAGATCTGAAATTAGGGCGACTTCTTCCAGAAAGCCAGATAAACCAAGCGCCTCGTTTTCTTTCGCAACCGATATAAGCTCTTTCAAGTTTTGTAATCGGTCTTCTGCTTGGAGTGTTTTATCATCGAGGTGTTGCTGATAGCCAGTACGGCGGATGACCAACTCAATCAGCTCTGGTAAAGGTAATCGCTCTACTTGTTCACTGAGGCTTTCAAGCAACAGCCCAAGTTCAGCTAATGCCTTCCTAGCCTTCGATTGCAGATCAGTGCAAAAATCTACCTGCTTTAATGCGGCTATAAAATTAAAACCCATCCCCGACTGCCAATCCATAAACCGTTGCAAACTCACTGCGCCTAATCCTCGGGCTGGCACATTAGCAATACGTAAAAAACTGGCACGGTCAGCCGGCTGATAAAGCAGGCGTAAATAGGCAATAAGATCTTTGATCTCCTTGCGGTCATAAAAACGTACTCCACCAACAATACGATAGGGGATGTTATAGCGAATGAATGATTCTTCCATGGCGCGCGATTGAGCATTGGTGCGATAAAGCACAGCGTAATCTTTGTAGTGCCGCGCGCGCAAATCAACCGCTGTCTTAAGGCGTGAGACGACAAATTCTCCCTCATGCGCTTCTGACTGCACACTGGCTATCTGCACGGGGCTGCCCGCACCCGCTTGAGTCCAGAGTTTTTTATTTGAACGCTGAGTGTTTTTGGTGATCACATTATGTGCGGCATCAAGGATACTCTTGGTGCTGCGGTAATTTTGTTCCAACATCACTACAAAGGCATTGGGATAATCTTTCTCAAAATTCAAAATATTCTTAAAGTCAGCACCGCGCCAGCTATAAATACTCTGCCAATCATCACCGACGACGCAGATATTTTGACGCTCGTTGACGAGCAATTTGACTAGCTTATATTGTGCGGCGTTCGTGTCTTGATATTCATCGATTAAAATATGGCTGAATTGACGTTGCCATTTTTGCCGAATTTCCGGCACGCTCTCCAGCATTCGTACTGCTTCAAGCAGCAGATCATCGAAGTCAAGCGCTGCTGCCTCTTTGCGGATGTGCTCGTAGCGGCGATAGACGTCAGCTGCTACTCGCTGCTGAGGCAATGTTGCAATGTCGGCATACTCATCTGGCCCAAGTAATTCATTTTTGGCATTGCTAATCATACCGCTTAACGAACTTGGTTTATACTGCTTTTCTACAATATTGAGATCTCGCATTGCTTGTTTGATAGCAGCTTGCCGGTCGGACTCATCAAAAATAACATAGTTACTTGGTACGCCGATTGATTCGCCATCGAAACGAAGCAACCGTACACAAATAGAGTGAAAAGTGCCCATAAATGGCATGAAACTACGGTCAGTCGCTGAGCGTCCCAGCAGCTGCCCAAGCCGTTCACGCATTTCCCGAGCCGCTTTATTAGTAAAGGTTACCGCCAGAATATTTTGTGGACGCACGTCAATCTCGTCAATCAAATAGGCGATGCGATGCGTGAGTGTTTTGGTTTTGCCTGAACCAGCGCCAGCCAAAATCAAGACTGGTCCTTCCGTTTTTTCGACTGTTTTTTGTTGTTGTGGGTTTAACCCAGTAAGTAATGTGTGCACCATTTTATTGTAACAAGCTTACATACTATTTAAGGCCGCGTTAATCACAACAAATATCTTACACAATAGGACCTTTCTATAAGATGTTTTGAGAATGCACGCTTCTAGTAAGCTTGTGCAAAATAAACAAAGACAAAATAACCACCGGCCGCCAGCAGTGCAACGACGAGCAGGGCAATAAACAATTTGCTCCACAAACTCCCTTGGTGGCTGCCATGAACAGTTGCTTCAAGAAGCGGTGGATGGTACTCTTTCGTGTCAAACACTGGTCGCGGCGTGTCATCAACTGGTTTATCGGCAATTGCATATTGTTTCGGGATCGACATAGCAGCGCTATCTTGAACTTGTTGCGCTGCAGTCTCACTTTTTGGTAGTGATGGTAATGGCACTTCCTCAGACATGGTAGGTAATTCAATCGGTGTTGGAACGGGCGCATCGTTTGGCTCTGGCGAAACCTCATCTGACTCCACTGCTAGTACATCGGGTTTTAATTCTTCGGGTATTTCTGGTAATTTCTCATGTATTTTAGCTGGTTCTAATGGAGCTGCATCTGCATCATCAGGTTGTGCGGATATAGTAGCAGGTTGATCCTCGTTACTTGGCAAAGGAGTTGGGGCGAATGCGCCCAGCGGGCGTTTCTCTACTTTGGCGCCAGGAATAAACGGCGATGGAGTGGGCTCGAGTTTCGATTGCCACTTAGATGCCTCTGGCGTTTCGGCTGCCGGCAGCATAAGTTCGTCCTTGAGGTCAGCCGAGGTTTGAGCAAATTTCGGCACAGTAGTTGAGCCAGGGGGCTGCGATTCATTCGTAAAGTCTAGCGGGTCTGGCCATTTCTCTGGATCTTTTTTGGGAGTTATTTCAGGCGTGGATGGTTCAGGAGTTAGTGGAGAAGCTTGATCTACTTGAGGATCGCCCTTAACAGAAGTAGTGGTTATTTTCGGCACAGGCTGCTCGGCTGTATGAACCATTTTCAGATCAGGTTCGCTAGCTGGTTCTTCTTTTTTGCCCAGAGGTTGAATAGTAGGGCCGGTGCGCGAAGGTTTAGGAGCATTAGCTGTTTTAGATGATGGTGCAACAATATCCATAAAACCACCCCTACTAACTCCCGAAGCAGTAGGACGTTTCATCATCAATCTGGCAGCACGACGTTCTGGTGTAATGGTTGTACTTGTCGCCAATGGCGCTGCGGTTGGCAATGCAGATGGTTCGTCAGCTAATGGCAGCTCATTCTTTACTGAGGGCAATGAAGTTATATGCCCTTCCTTCGGTGCATGAGCACTAGCTCTATCGTCTGATGTATGGTTCGAGGAATTTTCATCAGCTTTATCGGCCACTTTGTTGTTGCTCGCCTGCGTGGCAAGCGAATTGACAGCTCGATCGAGCTCGTCAAAATCCAGTTCTTTCATATGTACATCCCCATTATCTTGCCCACCATATGCCGCCTAACCATTTTTGCCTAACGTATGGGCATGTGAAACAATAGTAGCAAAGGTATGCGCCTTAAGACTAGCGCTACCAACTAACAAACCATTGACTCCGTCAGCCTTAAGATAGGCATTTGCGTTAGAGCCATCTACACTGCCGCCATAAAGCAGACGCACTTGCTCGGCAGCCTTTGCTCCGAATAAACCCTTTACTTGCTCACGCACGAGCCGCACGGCTGCCATAACATCTTCAACTGCTGCGAAATCGCCGGTTCCAATTGCCCAAATTGGCTCATAAGCAATCACTATGTTTTCCATTTCATCAGAAGTGACATTGGCAAGGCCAGCCGTTACTTGGCCATGTATAACTGAAGCTGTCTCACCATCAACTCTTTCTTGTTTGGTCTCACCCACACAGAGAATTGGTTGCATACTGCTTCTTAACACAGCTTGAACCTTCTGAGCAATTTCTTTATCACGCTCGCCAAATATATTGCGCCTTTCAGAGTGGCCGACAATGACATACTGCGTCAAGCCATGCAACATAGCCGCAGATACCTCGCCTGTATATGCGCCTTCATCTTTGTAATAACAATTCTGTGCGCCCAAACGGAATTTTCGACGATTGAGCTGTAGGGAGAGTGATTGCAGCGCTAAAAAATTTGGGCAAAGCACCACCTCAACATCATGATGCACTTCTATCAGCTGATCTAATTTGTGCAAAAATAAGCTCGCCTGTCCGGTGTTAAAATGCATCTTCCAATTGGCGACGATTAATTTTTTGGCGCTCATAAATAAAATAATTATGCTTAAACTATTACCAGTTTAGCAGATTTTGTTGTTATCACAATGTACTATCTAGCTGTTCGGGTGTTGCGCGACGGATAATACAAAGGAGTACAGGCTCTTAACTATTTGTCCAGTAAGGCTTCTATGCCGGGTAGTTTGTCGCCAGTCATGAGCTCAAGGCTTGCACCGCCACCAGTAGAGATATGGCTGAAGCTGCCCGTGTGATGTTTGACCCAGTCTAATATAAAATCAACCGTATCACCACCACCAATTAGACTCATGGTTTCAGGCTGGTTGGCCAGTGCCTGAGCGATTCGAGATGAGGTTTGAGCATATGCAGCCTGCTCAGCCAAACCAAGCGTGCCATTCCAAATAACTGTTCCTGCGCCTTGAAGGGCTGCAACCATTTCATTGGTAGTTTGAAAGCCCAGATCAAGAATATATTCATCAGCAGCCACATCAGTTACACGTGCTGAATGGTGCGGAGCACCTTCATCCAAACTTTTGGCCACCACTACATCGCTTGGCAAGATAATAAAATCATCAACC
The DNA here is from genome assembly GCA_029288315.1 of Candidatus Saccharimonadota bacterium. Classification (GTDB taxonomy): domain Bacteria; phylum Patescibacteriota; class Saccharimonadia; order Saccharimonadales; family EFPC-124; genus JARIHL01. The sequence goes on along the minus strand of JARIHL010000052.1, from coordinate 4,354 downwards.
GAGGAGTGACCCTGGGTTTTCTGCAAGGCGATGGTATAGATCTGATCAAGAACTGCATCTTGATCATCCTCATGCACACTCTTGCCAATTGACAGACCTTTATATTTCAAAAAAGTATTTGCCATAGCGCCACCAATTATCAGCTTGTCAGCCAATTCAGCAAAGCGTTGAATAATTTTAATTTTATCACTTACTTTAGCGCCTCCTAAAATAGCTACTAGTGGACGCTTCGGGTTTTCCATGGCCTCGGTGATCGTTGTGACTTCTTTTTCAAGCAATAAACCACTGACACTCGGTAGGTATTGAGTGATGGCTGCAGTGCTGGCATGTGCCCGGTGCACCACGCCAAAACCATCTTGCACAAAATAAGCCGCGCCGACGCTTTTGGCAATTTGTTGGGCAAAAACCGGGTCGTTTGCTTCTTCCTCGGGATGGAACCGTACATTCTCGAGTAGCAACACTTGCCCAGGCTGTAAGCGTTTAGTTGCCTGGGCTACGCGATCACCTACGCAATCTGGCACAAAACCAACTGGCTTGTTCAGTAGCTCGCCCAGGCGCACCGCAATTGGTTCTAAACTGAAACGTTCATCAACTCTGCCTTTTGGCCGGCCCAAATGTGCACAAATAACTATTTGACAACCCCGATCCAAGAGATGATTAATAGTGGATAGTGACTGCATGATACGGTAATCATCCGCAATCTGGCCATTTTTTTCTAATGGTACGTTGTAGTCTGCTCGCATGAGCACGCGTTGGCCATCAAGCGGTACGTCACGAATTGTTTTTTTGTTAAATGCCATGGTGATGCCCTGTTACTCACTCTATTTAAGCACAGTGCGATAGATTTACTAGCTACTTCGATCGCGCACAATTCACTTCTCTAATAGAAAGCCCCAGTGCAGATAGGCTTTCTATAGCTACTTGATCAAACCTTGCTCTCGAGCTTTCTCTACTGCTCTGGGCACTGAAGGAGCACTCAGCTTAGATTGTATGCTTCGCATGGCTCCCCATACTTCTTTGGATGACTTGCCAAGCTTATGCATTGCTCCTCTCTTATTCATACCTTCAGCCAGGCACTGCAACACATCCATTTCGAAAGGTGAAAGATTAATACCACTCACCAGTAATCCTTCCCTCACTCGCCCCTGTCTGCACTGGGACAGTCAGTATAGCTGTTTTTGGAGAAGGGTTCAATGAGGGGACTTGAGTTAGTTAACCTTAATACGCCATGTTATTATCACACGACATCTCTAAATAAGGCTTTTTTATTTACTCAAGCACCCGCACCCGAATCGTATCAGTTGCGCCAGGCACACCAGGCTGACGGCCAGAAACAATCACTACGGTACTACCGGCAGGGAAAAAGTCTTCCGCGCGCAGCTCGCGGGCAAGTTCGAGCCCAGCGCGTTCACCATCTGGCCGCAAAAAGCTCTTATTTGCGTAGAGCAACGTCATTTGGTTTGCCACCCGCCGATCAGAAGTGACTGAAATAATAGGCATGCTTGGCCGGTGCGAGGCAATGCTAAAGGCTGTGACGCCAGTTTTGGTTTCGCAAATAATTGCCTTGGCTTCAATTTGTTGGGCAAGGGTGACTGCAGCCGAACTAATAGCATCTTGCTGAGCATGATTCCCTTCTTGATAGAGCAGCGGACGAACTGGCGCGTTTTCTTGTGTATAGAGAATAACCCGTTTCATGGTAGTAATGACTTCAATTGGGTGTTTACCTATAGCTGTCTCATCGCTCAACATTAAGGCATCGGCTCCGGTAATAACGGCATTGGCAATATCCGACACTTCAGCGCGGCTTGGTTCAGTATTTTCAACCATACTGATGAGCATTTGAGTAGCGACAATACTGACCTTGCCATGTTTTTGGGCTAGCTCCAGAATTTTACGCTGCACAATGGGTACAACTTCAGGGCTGGTTTCAACCGCAAGGTCGCCGCGGGCTACCATCACGGCATCAGTTGTCTGGATGATTGCCTCAAGATTTTCCGGCGCGATAGCTGCTTGGGTCTCAACTTTGGCGATCACTTTGGCAACCGAACCACGCTCTTTTAATATATCTTTTAACTTCTCTACATCAGCGGCAGTTTGTACAAAACTAAGGCCCACATAGTCAAAATCCTTGTCAAGGCCATATTCGATGTCGCTTAAATCTTTTTTTGTCAGAATATCGCCGCCGAAGTCAGTATCTGGCACATTGATGCCTTTGCGCTTCATAATGACGCCATCATTTTCGACGCGCACAACTACTACACCCGGCTCAATCTGTTGTGCAGTGGTACGTACTTTACCATCGAAAATATAGATGCGTTCGCCGGGCTTAACTTTCTGGCTGAGATCATACTGTACTGGCACCGTGTTGGTGGTTGGATCGTAGGTGGTGTTAATCGTAAGACGAAGCTCTTGGCCGGCTTTTACTGCCACCACTCCATCAAAATCTCCGAGCCGAATCTTCGGCCCCTGTAAATCTTGGAGAATGGCCACCGGCTTTTTACATACTTCACTGGCTTTGCGAATCCAGGCCAGCTGCTGATCGCGCTCTTCATGAGTACCATGGCTGAAGTTTAAACGAAAGCCATTGACCCCTGCTTTAATCATGGCCTCAATCGCCTCGTAATTATGGGTGGCTGGGCCAACCGTCGCTAAAATTTTTGCACGTTTATAGACGTGATTCGTTGTATTCATATCCTGCCTTTTTAGAAAATAATACAATTATACTCTATTGTAGCGAAGAAGACGAATAACCTTGTATAATTATTTTTATAGTTAACCTTGCAATAAATTAAATAAAATGGTATAAATTAATCCAACTCCGAAATCCGAGGGGTTGTTTGAAGCAAAACTGCCTAAGGAGGCCACATGGGCCCAGCAATAGGAGCTGTCCTGTTTGTCGTAATCGTGGGGCTAGGCTTCACTTCGCTCGCAATCATATTCGCGCCTTCACGGGCGGCACTCCGCGAAAGCGGTTACAGCCTGCGCGAGATTCGACGAGCATTTGAACATGCTCAAAGGGGTGACAGACTACTCGCTGAGGTATTGGGGGCTGATGCAGCACTACCACAATTGCCACAGGGCCTTCAGACGCGCATCGAGACTCATCTGCAAGGTTCGCGAGAGCAGCCGCCCCTGAACCAGTAAGCGCAATGCTGACCGGAGGCCCTCATCACGAAGCGGCCTCCGGATCAGTCAACTCATCATAAGGTTTAATACCTTGAACCCTATGATGAGGGGACTACCCTCCAGCCACAGCGACTGTTTCGCTGCAAGCACCTGACAATTTGAACTGAAGGGAGGCAAAGTGCCTCTCCGTAATCTCTCCAGACAACAGAAGCGCAGGCTGCTGTTGCTCTGGGGTATTGGTGGACCACTGGTCCTGCTCCTCGCGGTGGGGATCATTTACTTCCTTTGGTCGCCAACAGTCCCGGCGCCCAAAGAGGCACAGCAACCACCGATCGTCGAGCAGGAGCTTCATCCAACCGACCTGCAGCAGATGCAGGGCTGGTTCGGGCCGTGGGAGATGGCAGCGCCAAATTCTACCGGCTCGCCAGCTCTCGTACTGTTGCGAGAAAACGGTAGTGTCGAAGTTTCCTCGTGGACCGTCCCGGTCGACGAGCAGTGGCACGAGTCAAAGCCTTTCGAGGTCCAGGCTCAAACCGCTGATGAGCAGCAAGTAAAGATGCGGACCAATTCGGGCCAAATCTACACGCTGTCCTACGACCAACCGTTCGTCTTTGCGTCTCGTCCTGGCCAGGTGTACGTGTACACCAAAACCGGGATGGAGTACGAATTGAGAACGATCACCACCGAGCAGGCACGCCAGCTCGGTCGACACATCTGAAGGAGGCTGCTGTGTTCTTAGGCATAGCAATAGTGGTGGGACTGGTATTCACCGTCCCCACCATGCTCTTTGCCATGATCGGAGTCAAACGTCCCGCCCAGCTTGTAACGGGCGGGGTCGTAACGCTCATCCTGCTCACCCTTTTCAACTGGCTGGTCCTGTACAAGGCTCTGCCGACTGTGGGCTTCAGCATCACGAGCTTCTACCAGAGCTTCTGGCTCTGGGCGCTGAACCTCATTGCTGCGGCCATCATCATCGGCCTTTTCTCGGTTGACTGGAGTGACACCGAAAACCCGAGCGCGGGGATGGGGCTTGTTGCTCTGTTCACCGTTGGGGTACTCTTGTTCGGCACTATCCAACTTATGGGTGGTATCTGGACACAGGGCCGGGCTACGACGCTCGCCAAGTTGGCGAATAATACGGAGGCTCCGGTTGGCCAGTACCCCGATTCCGACGCCGAGCACTTGATGCAAGTACCGCCGGAGACGGCTGACGAGCTTGCAAAGAATG
>JARIHL010000021.1 GCA_029288315.1 Candidatus Saccharimonadota bacterium | reverse complement strand
TTCGTCGGCAGCGTCAGATGTGTATAAGAGACAGGCCCCAATCTGCTGGGCGTACGAAGTTCATCCTGGCACAGCTGTGCCAGGATGAAACAGTTATCCTGGTCCACCGCTCGTCGCAGAGCAGCTTCGATATTGGCTATTGATCGTTGGTGCACGTTCTTTCCTCCCAAAGAGGCGGATACGATATATAAATTATAACATATTTTTTTAATAAAATCAACGATGACGCCACTCTAGCGAGAGCGCATCATCGCCAGAGTGGAGTTCCACCCCTATACTCGTTGTATCAGCGTCGTGTTGACAGGCTGAAAACGGCGCGCTGCAGTCTGTCGTCGAGCGCATTGCCGCATTGGCCGAACTTCAGGATGATGAACAGACGAATTTGATGCTCACGCGAACCGAACTGCGCGTTGCCTTTAATCAGAAGCTGTTCAAGCTTTCTGACTTCGGCATGCTGAGGATCATTGCCAGTGGCGATGAGTGCCTTTAGCCAGTGGATATAATTGTTGAATGTCCACTGTTGGTTGGCAGCATTGCCAAGTTCGATCCAGTTGTTATTGGCTAGCCTATGAAGCATGATAGCATCGGAATAACGGCCTTGAGCGTAACGCAATCTGGCTTCGGCCATCAACAGACAAGCCATGCGGTTCTTATCGGCCCCGTGAAGTACACGTGCTTGCTCGATGAACTGTTGTGCTTCGTCGAAGTGCCGCGCACGAATTGCCCACAGCGCGTGGTCACGCATGAAATCGCCATCCCACTGAGTGGTAAAGTCGTCACATTGGTGCCGCGCGCGTTCATGGGCAGCAAGCGCATCCTCATGGCGGTTCGTAAGGTTACAGGTGAGCGCGATGAGGAACTGGGCTTGCGTAAAACAAGCAAACTTGCCGGTACCCAACGTTTTCCAGGCCAAGCGTCGTGCCTTTCTGAAGTGCCGGGCTGTGATCAGACGGCTCACGGCTTCACAGGCTTCTTTGAAGCCGGCCGGAGGTATGGAGTGCACACTCACAAGAATGCTCCTTTCGAGCTGGATGTGAACGTGATTACTATTATAATATAAATAAATAATTTTGCAATATTCGTGTCAAGTTCGTATCTGTTATAATCAATTCATTATGAATAATAATCAGGTTTCACTCGACACTTTAGTTAGCTTGGCCAAACGGCGAGGTTTTGTGTTCCAGGCAAGTGAAATTTACGGAGGCTTAGCAGGCTTTTGGGATTACGGGCCATATGGAGTGGAACTAGCGAATAATATTAAAGCGAGTTGGTGGCATTTTTTTGTTCGGCAGCAGCGTGACATCGTAGGAATTGACGGTGCTATTATTCAAAATCCAAAACTATGGAAGGCGAGTGGTCATGTTGAAGGATTTAACGACCCACTTGTCGAAGATCTTAAAACACATAAGCGGTATCGTGCTGATCACCTGGCTGGCGTTGATACCAGTGATCTTGAACAGCTTACAGACCTTCTAAAAAATAAAAAATCACCTGACGGCAATGAGCTGGGACCGGTCCGCTTATTTAATATGATGTTTAAAACCCATGTGGGTGTTCTTGAAGGCGAAGATAACGTCGTCTATCTTCGGCCCGAAACTGCGGGGGCTATTTTTTCTAACTATAAAAATGTGCTCGACACGGCTCGTGTAAAAATCCCCTTTGGAATTGCTCAAATTGGTAAAGCTTTTCGTAATGAAATTAGCCCCCGTGATTTTATTTTTAGAGTACGTGAGCTAGAACAGATGGAGATTGAGTACTTTACAAATCCTGCAGATGCTCAAAAACACTTAGAACGGCTTAAAAAATTATATTGGCAGTGGCTGATTGAGCTTGGCCTCAAGACCGAACGCATGGAGTGGCGCCAACTACCGCCAGAAAGTCGCGCCCACTATTCGGCTGACAATTGGGACGTTGAATATAAATATTTCGACGGCAAACCAAAAGAGCTTGGCGGCATTGCCAATCGTACCAACTATGACCTCACTCGCCACGCTCAGCTCAGTGGAAAAGATTTAAGTTATTTTGATGAAACGACTCGCGAAAGATTTATACCCTACGTGATTGAGCCTACGATCGGCGTAGACCGTGTGTTGCTCGCAATTCTTGAAAGTGCCTATCATGAAGAAGAAGTAAATGGCGAAACACGCGTTGTGCTCAAAATTGCTCCAGAAATCGCTCCCGTAAGAGTAGCAATTTTGCCACTCTCGAAAAAGTCTGAACTATCAGCTCTATCTGGAGAAGTGTACAAAAAGCTTGTTCAAGAAACCCATTGGAACATCGAATATGACGAAACACAATCTATTGGTAAGCGCTACCGTCGCCAAGACGAAATCGGCACACCATACTGCGTAACCATTGATTTTGAAAGCCTGCAGGACCATGCCGTCACCATCCGTCACCGCGATACCATGGAGCAAAATCGAGTACAGATTAAAAATTTAAAGAGCGAACTATCAATGTAAGCCCCTATGCAAGTCGAAAACCTCATCAGGAAATACCTGGCTCAAAGAAGCGTTATGCAGATCGCTACGGTAGATAGCGATCTGCCCTGGATTTGCACAGTGAATTATGTAGAAGATGAACAGGCTAATGTGTATTGGTTGAGTTTTCCTTCGCGCCGGCACAGCCAGGATATTGCAAAACACCCTAAGGTCGCAATAGCTATACCGATCAAATTCGATATGCCGGTTATTGGGCTGCAAGCAGAAGGCGAGGCGAGGGCAGTTCACGATCACAATGTGGTTGCTGAGATTATGCCGCGCTATATTGAGCGTCATAATAAAGGGCATGATTTTTACGATAACTTTGCAGCGGGCACAAATCAGCACGTGCTCTATAGATTTACGCCTCATATGTTTGGACTTTTTGATGAAGTAACGTTTAATGACGGTCTGCGCAGGGAGTGGCGGCCGAGCGGTTTGCCGCCCAGAGGGCAAAGTAACGTATAATCGAAAGTGCATAAGGGGGATATATGGGATTTTTTGATGTATTAAAAAACTTAGCTACCGGTAAACCCGGGTTTGAAATGCCCGGAGCATCGGCTGAACGCGAAGAGCCACAAGCAGCGCCAACAAACAGTGAAGCACCAGTGCGCCGCGGCCCGAAAGTTGTCCCAGTGGTCGAAATTGAACGCAGTACTTACCGTACGAATGGCTCACAAATGCAGGTGACCTGTATTATTCAAAATAATTCCCAAGGGACGATTGAGCTCGACAAAATCCGTCTGCTGGGCTCATCGCTCGAGCTAGATAGTTTTTTGCGGCCTGGTGAGGAGCGTCAATATAATGTCTATAATGGCAATCGGCCGAATAACACTCACTATCATATTGCGGAATTGTATTATAAAGATGAGTCAGGTGATTACTTCTGTGCCAATCATTTTATTGAGTACGATCGTGAGCCTGATGGCACCTATGTTATTACTGATTTCAAGCTACAACATCCAATTCGAGATGTATAATCGCTTGGCTGTAAAGTACATTGTATAAAAAGCTTATGCAAACTTTTTACAACATATGGAGGGTGGAAGAATATGCCAAAGTTAAGTGCCGGAATCCTGTTATATCGAATACAGAATAAGCATCTTAAAGTATTGCTGGTGCATCCAGGGGGGCCATTTTGGGCTAAAAAAGATCTTGGGTCTTGGTCAGTGCCAAAAGGTGAATATACTGACAACGAAGAGCCTTTAGTTGCTGCGAAGCGAGAATTTCAAGAAGAAACAGGATTTCAGCCGCCAGCAAGTAAACTAATAGAACTCGGTGAGGTTGCGTATAGTAATAAAAAATTAATTGTTTGGGCACTTGAAGGCGATATTGATGCTAAAAAGATCATGAGTGAGACTTTTAGCATAGAATGGCCGCCAAAATCTGGAAAACAACAAACATTTCCTGAAGTTGATCGAGCGGATTGGTTTGATACAAGTACTGCCCAGGAGAAATTAGTAAATGGCCAACGTATTCTCATTACGCGTTTAGCCAAAAAATTAGGTGTCACATTGCCAGCAGTTGAGCCACCTTCATCTACAATAACGGGACAGATACCACTTTTTTAAAGTGCAAGTGCAGGAGCCAGTGGAATTTGTTGTGTGAGTTGGCGATGCATAATTGCCTGACTGAGGGCATAGGCAAAACTGTCGTTTTCAACGGCAATATCATGTAGAAAAAAGCTGTCTTCGTCGTTCAGTGCAGTTGTAAAGCGATAGTGTGATGAGTCAGGACTGAGTGCTTGTACTCGGTGAGCCAATAGTATGAGCACATCGTATTTTCGTTGCTCGATAACATCTAGGTAGATGGGCTGTGCCAATTCAAGTGTATGCTGAAAATCACTCGCTACAGCAAGAAATTGCTGGCTATTGGCTAAAAGCGTATCTAGGGCATCGTCAACTTCAATATAGGTGCGGGTTGCAGGATTGGCCAAACTAGCAATATTAATCCTTTTGGCTTCGGTGAACGAGATTACTTTTTGCCAAGCAGCCGTAACGTGGCCTTGCAACTGTCTTTTGGGGATAAGTGACGCTTGTTGTGCGGTTATAGTTTGAGTGTAGTCAATGACAAGTGCTTCATTCGGTAGTTGCTTGAAAAGCATATCCTGTGTCTGTTTCGGTGTTACTTCTGTTATATAGAGACTGTAAAGTTTATCTGGGGCAATATCAACTGCCGGATTAACAAAATAGACGTGCGCATTTGGTTGTTGATACGGTGATTTGGCCGTAAAACGCATATGGTGCATGTGAGTAATGGCGGCTGTAAGGCGAAGTATTTTTTCGGCGTTAATTGTACTTGAACGTTCACGTTGTAGCTGTCGAGCTAATTTTAACCACTGTTTACGTACTGATGCCATCAGATTAGCTGGCTTTTCGCAAATTACCATTGTTTTGCCAAGATGCTGGCGCGCTTGCAGATGTTTGGCTACATCTGCTGCCAAATAAGTTGTTGGCCCCTCAATTGTTCGTTCTTCGAGATAGTGCGCTTCCATAGAATAGTAACCCTCTTTTTAATGTTGCCAATCATAGCATACTCATCACAGTAAGTGGTGCTGCCTAAAGCTAAAATGGTCAGTTTTACTAACAATAATATGATCACGCAAAGGGATTCCAAGCAACTGGCCAGCTGCAACTAATTGTTGGGTTAAGGCAGAATCTTTTTCGCTGGGTTGTACCATGCCTGAAGGGTGATTATGAGCGACAATGACGCTCGCCGCGCGATCGGCAATGGGGTCGGAAAATACTTCGCGGGGATGGGCGAGAACGGTGTCAAGCGTGCCAATCGTAACTGTGCGTTGGGCAATAAGCCGCTGGCCACCATCAAGCGAAAGGCAGATAAAATACTCTTGTTGTTTTGCGCGGATGTCGGCAATTCGATTTAAGATGTCAGTTTGTGTCTGAAGTGGATGCATGTCGCGTACTAAATGCCGTTTAGCTAGCTCAAGCCCGGCCAATATTTTGCTCGCATGGGCCGTATTGACACCTTTCAAATTAATAAGTGAATCGTAATTTATGGTGTTAGTGCCTTTTTGCAAGAGTCGCTGAATCTGCTTTGCGATTTGGCCAACATCTGCCTGGCGGCTGCCACTCCCGATCATAACCTCAAGGAGCTCAAAATCAGACAAAGCATGCACGCCTTTTCGTTGCAGTTTTTCGCGTGGGCGATCAATCTCTGGTATTTGGTGAATACGTCGATGATTTGGCATCGACCCGAGCGTAGCATAGTTTGGGTTAAAAAGGTAAGTCTAAAAACAAACTTTGTATAGAAAACGCCCCGGGCTTTAGGCCCGGGGCACTCGCGGCGTTACGCGCTATGGCGTCAATTCTGCCAATTCCCGCTTTGCCTCTTCGAGCAACTCTTGGAGTTGACGGGGATTGACAATTGGATGAATCTCATCCCCGAAAGTCAGCGCTTCATGGCACCCATCGATGTAAACGAGAAGTTCGCTGACGCGCGCTTGTATCTCGCCTGATGTCATCTTCTGTCTATCCTCGCCAGTTCGCATTGCCGTTCTCTCAGTTGATCTACGAATGAGCAAAGCAATAGCCCAACTGCTAGTTGTGACATACCAGGTGGCCGCGGAGCGTTGCCTTGCCAGACGCTGCCCCATGTTTGGATCGCACGCGTTAGGACGCCAATGTGTTTTTCGACATCGTTAACAGGTATCACATTTGCCCACTTTCTTGTATATCAAGACTCCTGCCCTGACTGGGTATCATAATTATACAATAACCAGCAAAAAGCTCTGCTTCTGCTGAGTGCAGGTTATAATAAACAGCAGTATGAAACAAAAAACCTTGCCCTTACACTTTCCAAAACGCTTTTTCTGGGGTGCTGCAACAAGCGCACACCAAGTTGAAGGAGGCGTACATAACGATTGGACAATATGGGAGCTTGAGCATGCCAAAGTGCTCGCTGAGCAAGCAAAATATCACCATAGTCATCTGCCGAAATGGGAGGAGATTGTCCAGGAAGCGAATGATCCAAACAACTATATTTCAGGATTAGCAGCTGACCACTATAATCGCTATGAAGAAGATTTTAAAATCCTCAAAGGCCTTAATATGAATGCCTTTCGATTTAGTGTTGAGTGGTCGCGTGTAGAGCCTGAAGAGGGGAGATGGAGTGCTGAAGCCATCGAGCATTATCGAAAATATTTGCGATCACTGCAAAAGAAAAATATCGAACCTTTCGTAACGCTATGGCATTGGACGGTGCCTGTTTGGTTTGCTCAGAAGGGTGGTTTTGAAAAGCGGAGTAATATTAAATATTTTGTTCGCTACGCACAGAAAATATTTGAGGAATTAGGGCGTGAATTCCGTTACGTCATCACCATTAATGAGCCCGATACCTACATGGCTCAAAGTTATATATTCGGGGCACGGCCGCCGATGAAACAGAATAAGTTGCTCGCAGTCTGGGTATATCTTAACTTAAGCGTTGCTCACCGCCGAGTTTATAAGCTTGCCAAATCTACGAGCCGTCGGTTCATTGTGGGCGTGGCCAAGGTATGTGATTATCACTACGCGGGCGATAATGCAGCAATCACGCAGTGGTCTGCCGCTGTTGCACGCTATGGAGCTGACAATTTCTTTTTAGACCGTATAAAGAACAAGCTCGATTTCATTGGGGTAAATTATTATTTTTCAAATCGTTTTTATGGATATCGTATTCATAACTCAAACAAACGGCTCAGTGACCTTGGTAACGACATGCAGCCACAAAATATTCAATTTGTTCTGGAGCGATTACACAAAAAATATAAATTACCCATGATTGTTACCGAAAATGGCTGTGCTGATCGTGATGATGAATTCAGAAAATGGTGGCTTATGCAAACACTGCTGGCTATGCACAAAGCCTTGCAAAATGGTGTACAACTTCAGGGCTATTTACACTGGAGTCTGCTCGATAACTTTGAATGGGATTATGGTTTTTGGCCACACTTTGGACTTGTAGCGATAGACCGTACCACCCAAGAACGCACCGTACGTCCCAGCGCTGTCTGGTTTGGGCAGACTATCGACAAATTAAGATCCTAGCGTATAGTATAATTGTTAATTTAGATAAGGGAGCGGTATGCTCGAATCGCAAGGTATAAAAATTGTTGTTATTGGGGGCGGTACTGGTAGTTTCGCGCTCCTAAATGGTCTGAAGCACTACACACAAGGGATTACTGCCTTGGTCAGTATGGCGGATGATGGTGGGTCTACTGGCGTATTGCGGGATGAGCTTGGTGCCTTGCCACCTGGTGATATCCGACAATGTTTGGTTGCATTGTCACGTTCATCATATACGATGCGTGAGCTATTTAACTATCGTTTTCCTAAAAACAGTTTTGCAGGTGGGCATTCATTTGGCAATTTATTTCTAAGTGCTCTCGAGAAGATTACTGAAAGCTTTCCAGAGGCGGTTGGAGTAGCCAGCGAAGTACTTAACATTGTTGGTCGAGTTGTACCTATAACACTTGATAATATGCGTTTGGTAATGGAAGACGAAGCAGGTAAGTTACTACGAAACGAACACGCCATCAGTGACGCAACTTTTAAGGGCAAGCTTATGCAATTCCACCTCGAACCCAAAGCTGCCATTAATCCGACAGCCGAAGAAGCTATCCTTGCCGCCGACATTGTGGTGCTGGCGCCAGGTGATCTATATACTTCATTAGCTCCAGCGCTTCTGGTAAATGGCGTTTCTAAGGCGCTTGGTAGAGCCGAAGCAAAGGTGGTTTATGTTTGCAACTTAGTAACTACCTTTGGACAGACAGATGAGTTCGCTGTGCATGATTTTGCCAATGAAATCGAGCGTTTCATCGGCACTAAGCGTCTGGATTATGTACTGTATAATACAAAAGCACCAAGCGAGGAGCTGTTGAAACGATATGCAAAAGAAAAAGAATTTGGCGTAAAAGTAGATGAAGCAATCTTAGAAACGGCTCATTATCAAGCAATCGGTGCCGAGCTTATCTCTGAGACAATTCAGGCAAAAGACCCGCATGATACACTTTTTCAACGTACTTACATACGACACGATGGTGAAAAGGTGGCGAAACAATTGTTAAAACTGTACTTTAGGTAATATGATCATTCCAGCAAAGTGTCGGCATATGTATCTTGATCTAGATAGGACGCTATTTGATACACACGCCTTTATGGTGGCCGTACAGCGTGCGTCAGAAGAAGTTTTTGGTGAATATGAGGTGAAGGCCACAGCGCTTCATGAGAACTATACCGATTTTCGCGGTCGTGTCGACAAGCAATATTATTATCAGCTTTTTGAACACCTTGCACACTATGGTATAGCCAAAGAGTTGGCTGAAGAACGGCTTCGTTTGGTTTTGAAGAGTGTAGATTTTTTGTATCCAGATGCTCGGGACCTCTTGGAATTTATTCACACTCAGCACCTGGACGCGGAAATCTTAACCTTTGGCGAACCGCTCACGCAAAACTTTAAATATTCCTTCATTCCAGCTTCACATACCTTGCCACTGGTGAGTCTCTTATCTTCGAAAGGTCATTACATTAAAAGCCAGTCTAAACAGGCGAGTATCATTATTGACGACAAACTCATTACTGATCTACCTGGGTCTTGCCAGGGTATTCTGCTTGATCGTCACCAAGCAGAGGCTTTGGTAAAAAATCAAGACTATTGGACCATTAATGATTTGCGAATCGTAAAGGAGTTTTTATTATGAATTGCACAAAGGCTATTATTTTAGTTGCTGGTTATGGGACACGCCGATTGCCAATTACTAAGTCGATTGAAAAATGCATGTTACCGGTACTCAATCGGCCCGTCGTTGATTATATCGTGCAAGATTGTATCGCAGCTGGCATTAAAGATTTTTACTTTGTCGTCAATGAAGGTAGCAGGCAATTGCCGTCGTATTATGCCCAGGATCCTGAGCTGCAGAACTATCTGAAGCGCAATAATAAGGATCAATACCTAGAGTTAATTACGCCGCCGTCATATTGCAGCTTTCATTATGTACAGCAGCCCATGCAGGGTAAGTACGGTACTTCAGTTGCAGTAGGGTTGTGCCGTAAGATAACCGACGCACTTGAGGCAGACGAGCGAATACTGGTTATCGGTGGTGATCAATTTATGATGAATGCCGATGGCTTTTCCGAAACAAAATATTTTATGGACATAGCGGCGAATACACCGGCAGATTCAGCCATGCTTACCATTGAGGTACCTCGAAGTGAAGTCAGTAAATATGGTATTGTCGCCACCCAGGCGCACCATGACTATGAGGTTTTTGAAAGAATAATTGAAAAGCCAAGTATAGAGGAAGCGCCTTCAAATCTCAATAATGGTTCGTTTTTTATGTTCAATAAAGAATTTTTTGAGTTTTTGAAGCGCGATATAGAACGTGAACGCAATGGAGAATATTTTATAACTGATGTACTTAATCAATATGTTCAAGCCCGTAATGAAATTGCGGTTATTCGTAACAGAGGTGAATATCTCGATTGTGGAAGTGTGGAAGGTTGGCTACATGCCAATATTCGCATTGCAACTTTAGCTGGTATACAGAGCAAAATTTAAGTTGGCAGCTACCTTGACGTGCGTTTGTTTGCTCATAAAGGCTATTGGTTGACTCAAATCTCGAAAGATTAAGACCATCGGCGACGCGTTGTAAAAAAGATGCCTTCGCAACGACGCAGCACGAGCTTGCTATCTGTTGTTTAAGAACATTTCCACAGAAATGTGGAAAAATAGGCCATCGTCAACAATAGTATGCATATAAAAGACTTGCAGGTGGGTAATGGTGGGTAGTAGACTGTGATCAGTGGGTAATGGTGGGTAACACCAACCGGCCAAACAAACACCACTGTACAAATAAAACAAAATCACGATGGCCACGGTAGATTACTTCGAACGCAAATTAGACGACAAACGTCGGCTGACTATACCAGCCGAACTTCGAGCTGAATTTGCCAAAGGGGTAGTTGTGACGCGTGGATTCCAAAACTATCTGCACTTGTATCCAAAGCATGTGTGGGACGAACAACTCGAGCCCGAACTAAAAGGAAGTATCCTGGACGAGCGGGTAGCGGATTTAAACGTTCAGTTTAGGACTGGCAAAACTGAAGCGGCGATGGATCAAAAACAGGGTCGCATCACGCTCGAGCAACACTTGCTCGACTATGCTGGCATCAACAAAAGCGTTATTGCAGTACGAGCCGGTGCATATTGGCGTATAACTGCAAGCTAAAAGGCGCTACTTTGGCGTACGTTAACAATTTACATATCGACCGGTCAACCAAATCTTGAGGTCAGCTAGTCGGTAGTCAGTGGGTGGACATGGGGCCTAACCACCACGAAAAGCCCTCGTACCTTCTCTCACAAAACACACCTCCCAAAAAACTCCACCTCACATAAGTCTCTCAAAACTTTCTAATGGAAGCATTTCGCTATTTCTTCGTAAATAGCACACCACAACAGCTCCATTAACCTTTACAAAAACAAAAACATTCACTTTAAAAACAAATACACTGGCTACTGACTAGGTGACCTCAAAAATGAAAAAAACACCACCACAACAACTCCACAAACCGGTACTCCCTACGCAGACCATCGCAGTACTAGCGCCGAGATCAGGTGAAAACTACCTTGATCTCACTGCTGGTTATGGTGGGCACGCGCAGGTTATTATCGAAAAGATTGGAAGCGCCCATTTAGCGACGCTGGTTGATCGAGATGATTATGCTATTGCATCTCTCCAGGCTCTCTACAAATCGAGTGCACGTATTATTAAGAGCGATTTCGCTACTGCAGTTGATAATCTTATGAGAGCCGACGAGCAATTTGACATGATCTTACTCGATTTAGGGGTGTCGTCACCACAACTGGACAACGCGGACAGAGGATTTAGTATCCAACGTTCAGGGCCGCTAGATATGCGTATGGACCAAACTGGGCCACAAACGGCTGCAGATTTAGTAAATACGTGGTCAGAAGAACGTCTTACTCAAATTATTCGTGATTATGGCGAAGAGCCAAAAGCTCATCGTATAGCGCGAGCCATTATTGAGGCAAGACCACTTAAGACAACTAACGAGCTTGCTCATGTTGTTCAACATGCTCTTCGTGGCGTACGGAATAAAATCCATCCAGCCACGCGTACCTTTCAGGCAATACGCATCGCGCTCAATGATGAGATTGGTCAGTTAGTACATACACTTGCCATCTTGCCCCAGCTGCTAAAGCCTGGTGGGAGGGTTGCAATAATTAGTTTCCATAGCCTTGAAGACCGGCTTGTAAAACAATGTTTTAAAGAGCAGTCAGAAGCAGGCTTTACGGCCGAACTGCAAGTACTGACTAAAAAACCGATAAGCGGCGCTATACATGATGTTCACAATCTGCGTGCTCGTAGCGCCAAGCTACGTGCCGCTGTGAAAATAAAAACAGAAAGGGCGTACCATGCCAATTCAGGTTAAGGGTACCTCTCGAGCTTACCGCGTTACCGTCAAGCACAAGGTAGCTGCCGAGTAGGCGAGAAGCAAAAGCTACCCGCAAAAGTAAAAACTGCGGGTAGCACCAAAATAAATAAAAAAACTAAATAAGCAACCACCACATGTCTCAATACCAGTCACTGAGTTTATCCAGGCCAGATCGTCGTGCTTGGCGTCGTAATCAAAACACGGTGAAGTTCCACTTTGGTACTAGCCTTGGTCCAGTCAGTCACACCGTAATTATTGCAATTATGCTCTGTATACTTGGGCTCCTTTACCTTACACAGATTACGAAGACGAGTGCTTATGGTTATCAGATTAACGACCTTAAAGTCAAGAAGGATCAATTACTCAGTGAAAAACGCGATCTAGAGGTAGAAAGTGCACGCCTACAGGCACTTGAACGTGCCCGGCAAAGCGACGTTGCAAAAGCGATGACTACTCCTGCTGCAACTGATTATTTGCAATAATTCACTTTTTAATTATTGTTCGTTAGTTATATGAATTTATCGTTGCTCCGCTCAGACCGTTCGCACACTATTATTTGGATAATGGTAATTATAGGGGTAATTTTTATTGCTCGGCTTTTTTATTTACAGATCATACAACATGCCTATTATGAAGCAGAAGCACTGAAAGAGCATGAAACAAAATTCACGATTCAAGCGAAGCGGGGATTTATATATGCCAAAGACGGAGAAAAAAATACTACCCCACTCGTCCTGAATGAACCTACGTTTACCGTGTATGCTGATCCTCGTTACGTGCAAGATATAGACAAAACAGCAGACACATTGCGTCAGATTGCAGGCGGTAATATGATCAAGGATTTTGAAGGTTTATTAAAAAATAAAGAGCGTCAATACGCAGTATTGGCCCGTCAATTAAATAAAGATCAAGCTGACCTACTAAAAAAAGCTCAACTACCGGGTATTGGTCTGCAAACTCATGAGCGACGCGTTTATCCTGAAGGTCAGCTTGCCGCCCAGGTGCTGGGTTATGTAGATACTGAGGGGCATGGCCAATATGGCCTGGAGCAAGCCTTGGATGAGCAATTAGCGGGTAAAGATGGTCTGCTTAAAACAGTGACAGATGTACATGGTATTCCTATTTCAGTTAGCGGTCATGATGTGCAAATTCCGGCTCAGAATGGCAAAAATCTAGCACTGACTATTGATCGAAATATCCAAGCCTATGTCGAACAATCCCTAAAAGCTGGTCTCGAAAAAGTGCAAGCACGTCACGGCAGTGCCTTGGTGTTAGATCCTAAAACAGGCGCAGTGCTTGCAATGGCCAATTATCCAACATACGATCCGGCTAAATATTATGAGGTAAGGGACTATAAATCTTTCCAAAATGCAGTTGTGGCTGATCCCTATGAAGCAGGCTCGGTCGTTAAATCGCTGACTATGGCTGCCGGCCTTAATGAAGGTGTCGTTTTACCTCATTCTACTTTTTTGAACACGGGCTCAACACGAGTCGATGATGCAGTTATTAGGAATGTCTTACAAGATGTAAATGGTACTCGGACCATGACTGAGGTCTTACAACACTCACTCAATACTGGTGTTGTTCATATTCTTCGCCAACTTGGTGGAGGGGAGCTAAATCGATCAGCGCGCAATAAGCTTTTTGATTATTTTAGCAATCATTATTTTTTTGGCAAACAAACTGGTATCGAGCAGAGCGGGGAAACGACTGGCCGTATTATTAGCCCCGATGAACAGGAAGGTAATAATGTGCGTTATGCTAACATGACCTTTGGCCAAGGTATGGATACAACAATGATTCAGGTTGCCAGCGCCTTTTCTTCAGTGATTAATGGGGGGACTTACTACAAGCCGCATCTTATTGATGGGTACTTACAAGACGATAATCAGGTCGAAAAGAAACAGATTGAAATCGTTCGACCAGATGTTGTTAAACCCGATGTTTCAACAAATTTACGCGAGATGTTGCGGACTGCACGTGCCAAAACATTCCCAGGAGTAGATAAACCAGGTTATATAATTGGCGGCAAAACAGGTACCTCACAGATTATTGATCCAAAAACAGGGAAATATATTGATCAAAATGCTATCGGCACCTACATTGGCTTTGGTGGCAATAGCGCCCCCCAGTATGTCATAATGATTCGGGTAGTAGATGCAAAAAGTGCCGGTTATTCTGGCTCAGTGGCCGCAGCACCTATCTTTGCTGACCTCTCAAATTGGATGATTGATTATCTAAAGATACAACCAAATCGGTAGGCAAGAGGATGCATGCAATAAGATGGAACGATTTTCTAGAAAACATAATGCAAGTGCTGAGATATTTAGGCGTCACCGCGGAGATTTTTTAATTGTACTTTTTATAAGTGTCCTTATGCTCCTCGGGTTAGTTGTTATTTACTCTATTAGTCCCGCGTTAACCGCGCGTATTAACGCGGCAGGTAACACACTGGATCAAAACCACTTTATGTATCGGCAAGCTGCCTATTTGTTGCTTGGTATAGCGGCCTTTGTCAGTGCTAGTTTAGTACCGCTAACATTCTGGCAAAAGCATAAGGGAAAGCTGTTAGTGGGAGCGCTTTTACTCTGTTTAACACCAGTTGTTTTTGCGGCGACCTCGCTCGCACTTTGTACGAACGGAGCATGCCGATGGATCAATTTTGGTTTTGTGACCCTGCAACCAGCTGAAATTTTAAAATTTATGTTAGTACTCTTTTTGGCTGGTTTTCTGGCACACCGTATTCAAGAGCGTAAACTTAATGACCTTCATGAGACCCTTATTCCATTGGGTGTGTTGCTGGCCATAACAGCCCTGATTGTGGTTGGATTACAAAAAGATCTCGGTACGGGCTTGGCGCTGTTTGGTATTGTTATTTCCATGCTTTTTGTGGCCGGTCTTAATAAACGATATTTTTTATTTGCACTAGGCGGTGTTGTCGTTGCTGGGCTGCTATTTATTCTCACTTCTACTCATCGGCTAGAGCGAGTAGCGACTTTTTTTAATGCGGGTGATAAAGATGCAACTGGCTATCATATAAATCAAGCGCTCATTGCGGTGGGGAGTGGGGGAGCCACCGGCAAAGGACTTGGACGTAGTATCCAGGCTTTTGGTTATTTGCCTGAGGCGGCAAATGATTCAATCTTTGCAATTGTGGCAGAAAAATTTGGTTTTATAGGAACAATTGCTATTTTGATTATATTCGCAGCCTTGTTTTTGCGCCTTCTTAAAGTAATGGATACGGCAAAAGATAGGTATCAGCAATTACTGGTCGCAGGTGTATTTGGTTGGATTTTTACGCATACGATTGTTAATATTGGAGCAATGCTAGGAATTTTTCCCTTAACGGGGGTAACACTGCCCTTCTTAAGCTTTGGTGGCACCAGCCTGTTGTTTATTCTGTTAGCGTTGGGTTTGGTTTTTCAAGTCTCACGCTATACGACACATCAGCGCACTAACAATGGAGAGAGAGGGGCTCGATATGAAGATCGTCGCAGCCGGCGGGGGCTCAGCCGGCCACGTTACGCCAGTCCTGGCCGTTATTAATGAACTAAAAAAACACGATGCTGATTTGCACGTTTACTTTGTGACGGATAAAAAGTTTGGCCCACAAGCAATAGACATTATGAAAAAGGCTAGCGTCCCGGTAAAGACCAAGAAAATTATTGCCGGTAAGTTCAGGCGGTTTCATAAGATATCTCTTCTCAAACAATTACTTACTATCTCAACGATGCTCCAAAATTTTCGCGACCTTTTTTATACATGCATTGGGTTCTTACAAAGCTTTTGGTTGCTTATGCGTTTTAAGCCGGATGTTGTTTTTGCAAAAGGAGGGTTTGTTTGCGTGCCCCTTGGTTTTGCGGCGTATCTTCTCAAGATACCACTTGTTATTCATGATTCTGACGCCCACCCGGGTCTCGCTAACCGTATTCTTGCACGCTGGGCGACGAGTATTGCCACCGGCTCACCCCTTGAAAACTATACGTATCCACCTGGCAGAACCCATTATGTCGGTATTCCAGTTAATAGCACTTTTCGACCCGTAGAAGCAGCAGAGCGACAGCGACTGAAGGCGGCACTCGGTTTGCATGACACAAAAAAACCCCTCTTAGTAGTCACCGGTGGAGGGCTTGGAGCGCGTAATATTAACCGTGCCATTATTGCTATTGCGCCGCAGCTGCTCGATAAAATCGCAATTGTGCATATAACTGGTGCATACTCGTACCAAGAAACTGTCGAACAAGCTTCCGAACACATTGATTACATTATAAAACCCTTCATCTCTTCGGGGATGGCGTCACTTTTTGGTGCGGCAGACATCGTGATTACTCGTGCCGGTGCCACAACCATGCAAGAACTTGCAGCGATGGCGAAAACAGTCGTCATTGTACCAAATCCATTTCTGACAGGTGGGCATCAGCTAAAAAACGCAGCAGTGTATGAAAAAACTGATGCAGCTATCATTGTTGATGAAGATAAATTAGTGGCTAATCCTGATGTGCTCCGTCGCGTCGTAGAGCAATTGTTGCGCGATTCTAAAAGACGCGCACAATTAGCAAAACACCTTTATCGGTTTGCAAAGTCTGAGGCTGCTGTTGATACTGCGGCCCTCATCGTCGAAGCTGTCGCAACACGTAAACATCAACAATCCGCCTAAAAAACAAGAGATACTTATGTGGTTTTTGCCAGCAAAAAATACAAACAAAAAACCGAAACGCCGCCCACAGCTCATGCCTGGGCAGGGAGAATATGCTTTTCGTCGTAGCCGTACGCTTACTGGCACCACTTCGTCTAACGTTG
This sequence comes from Candidatus Saccharimonadota bacterium, assembly GCA_029288315.1. Lineage (GTDB taxonomy): Bacteria > Patescibacteriota > Saccharimonadia > Saccharimonadales > EFPC-124 > JARIHL01. Next base: position 7,813 of record JARIHL010000021.1, on the reverse strand, counting down.
TCACTGGTGCTGAAACACATTCGCAACTTAAGACACCCAGATTGAAAGAACATGAATTAAGGCAACAGCAAACGAAAATAGTCAGGACTTTATTAATTGCTACGGCCTGTACGCTGCTTTTAGGGCTTATTATTGCGAGTTATATTCGGCAATTTGCAATTACGTATTCGCAACCACAGAAAGTACAGCCATTGACAAGCTCCTATGAAGAGCAGCTTGAAAAGTATTTTCTCGAGCATCCTTTTGAGCGGTTTGGTTTTTTGTTGAATGAGCGAGGGGTTGAGCAATTTCTTAAAAAGGAACAAAGTGAAATCTCAGGTGTAAGTATTAAGAAAGATTGGTATGGTGGCAATGTGCGGTTCACTATTACTTTCCGTCAACCTATACTCATGTGGCAAAGTGGTGCACAGCGTTTTTATGTTGATGATCAAGGAATTGCATTTTCGTACGATCATTTCGGTAGCCAGCTTGTTGCTGTAACCGATCAAAGTGGCATTGCGCCCGACACCAGTAGTTCAGTAACTTCTCGAAGGTTCGTTCAATTTCTGGGTAAAATGGTAGGCGCCGTAAATGCTGGCGATAAAGGAAGAGTCACCAGCGTCATTATACCGCCTTCAACTCGCGAAATCGATCTAAAGTTAGAGGGGAGAGATTATCCTATTAAAACTCACATAGATCGGGATCCATTACAACAGGCTGAAGATATTATTGCTGCTCTGGGTTACTTTGATGGGAAAAATATTAAACCCGCCTATATTGATGTTAGGGTAGGGGGGAAGGCGTTTTATAAATGATAGACTGTGCTAATCCCTATCACTCTCTTCATCCCTTAGTTCTATTTTTGTTCTTTAGTGAGTATATTCTGTTTAAAAAAACATACAAAAATATCTAAATTATAAAAAGCAAGTTAATAAATAGAGAAGTAGCATCACAGCTAGGGGGGTGTGAAAATACATAAAAATATAATTAAATCTATGAAAAATCAAATTCTACAAGTAATTGTGGAAAAATCAAGCAATGCTGCGTTACTGGTAAGATTGCTTAAAAACCTATCTAACAGAAAAGAATTGTTTCCATGTTCCTTGGAAAGATTTAGAGGCGGTGTTATAAAGCTAGGTTAGACAATAAACCCCCCACTTCTACTACTTTCCCATATAACGAGACCGGAATGGTATAATGTCGTAAAAGATATATTGTACGACATTATGTCTTATCCTATTTCTGGGTAAAGTAGTTACTAATGGGCTTGCTCATTACCTATCCCAAGTCCACCCTACTTATACCCTTTCATCCACTTCCACTTTGTGACACAAGCAAAATTCGTATAATGTGTTAATTGATGGCCCTCTATATTTTTTGTTCTATTTTTGTTCATTCTAGCGTAAACGAAGTTCGTTTTCAAAAGTTCCAGATTCTTTCTTGTGCTGTGGCGTATAGTTGGGTTGTTGGCGGCCATCGTTAGTTGCCGAACTTTGATTATTCCTATTTCGACGCCTATTTCGTGAACGCTTTACAGAGTTGCCACTAGGTTGAGGTGGCACTTCGCTGGCTTTATTTGTAGCAAATTGTGCCAAGGCCGACGGCGCTGTGTTTGATAAAGACTGCTGTACGCTAGAGCCTTGACTCATTTGAGGCTGTGGCTGAGCCCGTTGGGGCTTGGGATAAACCGGCGTATCTTTTGCAGATACTGGCCACTGTTTCTGAAGCGTTTTGGATTGAGGAGGTGGCGCCACCGGCTTTGGCGGGCTGATTGTGTTGCTAATCTCAGTTTCAACTTCAGCGCGTGGTCTTGCGTAAAAGCGTCTTGTATTTTCGACAATTTGCGGTGTAAAGTCGGCTTGTGTGGGCGGTAATGTAAGCGTGGTAGCTGAAAACGCCGGTGCCTTTTCTCCCCTGATAACCATATTAATGATAAAGTGGCGATTATGCATTTGCAAAAGATCTTCCGGTAAAAACTGTGGGGCAAAAGGTTTAGCCAAGATGGGAGCGTCATCTGCACTCACCCGGAAGCTAATCATAGTTCCGACGTTACCGAAGACAGCATCGCGCACCGTATCCTGCATCTGTGACACATATTGGTTGGCAACCGTTAAGTTAAGGCCATATTTCCGAGCTTCCGACAAAATAGTGGCAAATGAATCAGTTGCAAAATTCTGAAACTCATCAACATAGAGGTAGAATGGCCGGCGATCTTCTATGCGTGGTATGTCTGAACGGCTCATTGCTGCTAGCTGAACTTTTGTTACCAGAAATGACCCTAAAATGGCAGCATTATCTTCGCCAATCAACCCCTTTGAGAGATTTACAATCAAAATCTTGCCATTATCCATAATTTCACGAATATTAAAGGTAGACTTCGGTTGACCGATAATATTTCGAATAATTGGGTTCGCCGTAAAAGCGCCTACTTTATTGAGTACTGGGGCGATTGCTTCAGTGGCAAACTTATCGGTCCAGGTGGCAAACTCAACTTTCCAAAAGTTTAATACCACCGTATCGGTAACACTACTGAGTACTTCGTTTCTAAATTTTTTATCGGTTAGCATGCGAGTAATATCAAGCATGGTGCTGCCGGGGTGCTCAAGAAGTGCCAGAATGGTGTAGCGTAAAATATATTCAAGTCGCGGTCCCCAACTTGTTTCACCAAACATACGTTTTAGTACGCCTACTACTTCGGAGCTGGTGTTGCTTCTCATGGCTGGGTCAGTTACTTCCATGGGGTTAAAGCCCATCGGAAAAGCAGTGTCAGCGGGATTAAAATAAATGACATCATTGATCCGTGAGGCTGGTATGAAGCGCATGTTGTTGACTGCAAAGTCACCATGCGGGTCAATAATGGCGTAGCCTTGGCGGTGAAAGACGTCTGAAAGTGCAAAAAGTTCAAGCAGACCAGATTTACCGGCTCCTGTTTGGCCAATAATGTAGATGTGGCGTCCGCGGTCCGAACGGTATATGCCAAACTGCTGATTAATGCCACGGAAGTTTGTTAAGCCGAATGCGCTAATCTCGCTGTCGGCACTACTACCAGTAATAACCGGTAATTTGGCTGGGGGTTCAGCAGTTTTGGCACTCGCCCATACGATGTTAGGTGTCTCCACATTGGTGTGCGGTAAGTGGAATACACTCGCCAACTCTTCAATGTTTAGAATATAGCCGCGATCAATAAAAAACCGAGCGCGATATTGGGCGATATCTTCCGGCGAAAAACTCGTATTTTTCATCTGGAATCCATTAAGGTTTGTGCTGTTAAACTGTTTAAATGTACCGACGATTGCTTGCATGCGCAGACGAGCGGTTGTCTGATTGTTGCCAAGGTAGGCTATACGGATCTTAACTTGGTAGCCCAGTTTAACACTCTTCTTCTCTACTTCGCTAATACGGCCCTTATCACGTTCGCTAATCTCGGCAGGTTTAGCTGCATTCTTATCTTCAGGCGGTTTCCAGAGCGCTTCAAGCGCCTGTAACGAGTAACGGCCTACAGCCCCCAATACATCTCCTCCGCCCTTCCCGCTTTTGACTTGCGCCGTGTAGCGGCTTGACTTGCGGTGCCAATGATCAGCAATAGGCCGAGCAAGTACTTGAATCCACATTTCTTCATTTGAATCTTCTAACTTAGCAAGTGTGGCAGTGATAGCAGCCAAAGGGTCAACTTCAAAACTCTGGAAGGTTTTAATAGGCAGCACCTCGTTATCGGCAAGCGAAAGTTCGGCTGTATATTTTACTGTTTGTTCAAGGGTACGAGCAGCGTAATCTTCATCAGCTTCATGTATTTGCACCGTTGGGTATTGAGCATATATCTGGCCTTCCACAAAATTTTGCAGATGCTTTGGTACCCATACATAAAAGTGAATTTGCTTTTTGATCGCAGCAAACTCAAAGCTAATATGTTCTTGTAAGCCACCCTGTGCCGCCAGTTCACGTTTGGTACGCAAAATACCGTGCAGACTGGCAAACATCTGTTCGGCGGCTAGCTCTTTTTTATCGTTTGTGCGTGGAATTTCGAGTACAAGCAGTGTGTGCTCCATATCAAGCAAGGCCTTGGCGCGCCTATTATTTTTATACGCAAAATAACCAAGAGCAATGACGATCGGCAACCAAATGTACCACCGACCGATCAAACTAAAGAGCAACGAGAATAACGAGTCCATATGGCTATATTATATTGTCTCGCAAATAGCGCTGAAGCGCAAACCGTGCCGCCTCTGTTGAATCGTATTCTATGTGCCCTGTTTTTCGGCTAATGTATATGTTGCTTTAGCAACACGTTTAAATTGTTGCTTGCCCTGAAGATTGAGGAGGATAGTCGTTTCTTTCACCTGGCGATGCTTCAACACGCGTTTCACAATCTCGTCACGATGCAGAGGAGCATCTTCGCGGCGTAAAATATCACTAATGATATCAGCGACAGTACCCTTCTTAAAACCCCATTCTTTTAGTGCATAGATGCCTCGGCCAATCAGCACGAAACGGCCATCTTTAATAAGCTCATTGTGGATAGCTTGCGTCGTTACATCTTTTCGTTTGAAATCAGAGTCTTTAATAGCTTTGGCGATATCACTAAAATGCATTGGTTTAGTAGCCTGTTGCAAAATAACATAAATTTTGTCGCGAATATTTTTAGGATTAACTGTTGGCCATTTTGCCAAACCCCACTTTTCTTGGAGAGTGGCTAGATTTTTGCTCACACTGGCCAGCGCTTTAACGTGATCAGGATGGTCATGGCTCATCTGCTGGTGAAGCTCTTCGGTGGTGAGTGGCTCGCCGTGTTTTTTGATTGTGCTTACTATCTCATCAACGCTTTTCTTGATTTTTTTCTCATCATGATGCTCTTTAATGCCGACACTGTGGTGATATTGATCACTCTCTTCTATAACCGCCAAACGAGGTGCCAATTCTGATAAAAATGCTACATGGGCCCGTCCTCGTTCGTCATTATGCTGTGTGGTATGCTCGCTCAGATCACTAAGACGTGCAACATTGCCGAGGTCATAGAGATGACGCACAAGAATTTTCTCAATACGCCCAATGTGCGGCAAATTTTCTTCTGCTGCAATACGCAGTCGAATCATAATCGCCTTTTCAAGTTGACGAACGCGTTCACGAGTAATACCAAGTAATTCCCCTATTTGCTCTAGGGTTTCTTTTCGGTCATACAAACCAAATCGACGCGCAATTATCTCGCGTTCACGTTCGCGTTCGATTGTTTCCAGAATATCTTTGACAACCTCAGTGATATCGGGAATGGTAAGCTCAGTCGTCTCGTTCATGGTATTTCTTCCTGCAGCTATTTACTACTTTTGAATTATAAAACAAATTATTCAAAGTGTCAAACACTTTGCTATAGACTAACAGTAATTATAGCATTAAGTAGACTAAGTTGGTAGTGTGTTGAGTACTAGTGTTCAATATGAGTGAATATTACATAAAATCGTATAACAAAATAAAAGTGCGTCATTTTTGGCTAAAGTAACCAAAAATGACGCATCCAGGGAGCCAGCCTCTTTTCCACGTCATCTTTTCAGGTTTAACCTGATGAGACGGTACACGGAGGCTGGCTCCACTGATGATTGCAAGTTGGGGGGAGGTGGGGCACCCTTACTTGCAATCATTGGGGCCGGAACGCGGCAACATTCCGGCCGGGCAGCACTTTCATCCAAGAAAGTGCTGCCCTCGTACTGGCTGGGTCGCAGGTTGGTCGCATCTGCGCTCACACAAACCAGCACGCTTTAAAAATTTACCAGTTATGGTCAATTAAATAATGAGACACTTTTAGGTCTCTGTCAAGCTTCTCGTAAGGATAACAAATCGTGTGGCAAGCAGACGAGAAACACAGCGGGTGGCTGCACTTCTCGTCCGAGTTGCTTGCCACACGATTCGCTATGCCACCTGAGGGCTGGAAGCCTTGGTCAAGTGTAGCCACAAAAGCGGCCCACCGATGATCAGCGTTTGGAATACTGCGAGCACCACATCACCCCAACCGTAGGTCGCTGCTTCTGCAGGCGGAGTCACTCCGATTGTGAAAAGGGCCGTGATTGTTGAAAGCGTGAGGATCGTCATAATCGGTCCCGCGACCCACCACCGATGTTTGTGTTCTGATTCTCGCGCACATCGGTAGTATGTTATCACTGGGAGGATGCCGACTACGATCATTAATAAGGTAGCTGTTACCGTTAAAGGTCTCGGACCGGGAGCGGGTTCACCGAGCATGATAAGCGTGCTCGCTATATTTGCCATGAACATGCTCAGTGTCGCGCCTACCAATACTCGGGTTAGCATTATCTGTATCCCGTCTGCTTGCGTGCCGGATGTCAAGCGGATGCTTGATTGCGATATAATACAATAAAATAATGATATATGTCAACAAATGAAGTGGCATGAACCCCGAAATTCAAACACTAAAGTGACATGTGACGGAGCAAACCGTCAGTGACGCGATGTGGGTCCTATTTCTTAGTAACGCGGCGTTTAGGCCGTCGTTTGCCTGCTGGTGCTTTTGCAAGTAATTCTTGGCATTGCTGAAGGGTTAACTCTTCAGGTTTTACTTCCTTTGGTATCTTGGCATTTTTAGTACCATTGGTTATATACGGTCCAAAACGGCCATTGAGTACCTTAATGCCTTCTTTCGCAAAGACCTTCAGTTCACGGGCTGCCCTTTTCTGGGCGTCTTCTGCGAGTAATTCTTTGGCGGTATCAAGCTCAATAGTGTAGGGGTCGTGATCTTTCATTGACACATACGTGGTGCCCACTTTGAGATAAGGCCCAAAGCGACCAATGTTAGCCTCAATTGTATTTCCATTATCGTCAACGCCAAGTGTGCGTGGTAGGTTAAAAAGAATAAGTGCTTCCTCAAGCGTAATCGTCTCAACTCGTTTACCAGGCGGAATTGATGCAAAACGTGGCTTTTCTTCATCTTCAACTGCGCCAATTTGGACCATTGGGCCAAATCGGCCGAACCGTGCGCTGACGGGTTTACCGGTTTTAGGGTCGGTGCCTAGTATACGTGCTTGACTGGCTTCGGCTCGACTTATCTCTTCCGATCCTTCAACTTTTTTGTGGAAGGGATCATAAAAAGCAGCCAGCATTTTTTGCCAAGCGACCTTTCCTTCCGCAATTTCGTCAAATTCTTGCTCGACATCTTTAGTAAAATCGTAATCTATAATAGAACCAAAATGTTTGGTTAAAAAGTCTGTCACTACCTTACCTGTATCAGTTGGAATGAGTTTGTTGCGGTCGGGAGCTGGTGTTTCCATAGCTTGCTCACGTGTAATAGTAAGTTGGTCGGCTAATGTTTTTTGAGGTGCTGCGCGTAAACGAATGATTTCGCGTTCAGAAGTTTCAATATCAGCTTTTTCAACGTAGCCCCGATCTTGAATCGTACTGATGATTGGCGCATACGTGCTGGGCCGGCCAATGCCCATTTCTTCAAGTTGGCGCACCAGAGTGGCTTCAGTGTAGCGAGCTGGTGGGCGGGAGAAGGTTTGGATAGCGAGAGCCTCCTGGAGCTTAAGAGTTTCACCTTTTTTAACATCAGGTAAAAGTTCTGTATCTGAAGCATCGTGGGTCTTACCTCGGAGGCTCTTCACCGCTGCATCTCCGCCAGAGTTGACAGTTGGGACCCCCTCCTTCGATTCATTCACCACTAAATCAGGAGCCGGTTCGACCGCGACTTGCGCTGCTTTGGGTTCGCCATAGACTTTTAAAAAGCCCGCGAATTGAATTATTTCACCTTTAGCTTCAAAGATTTCAGAACTTTTACTAACGGCAATGGTAATAGTGGTTTTCTCCAGTTTTGCCGGGGCCATTTGCGAGGCAA
>JARIHL010000071.1 GCA_029288315.1 Candidatus Saccharimonadota bacterium | reverse complement strand
CGGAGCTACCAGCCTGAGCCCAGTTTACCCCAGCCCCAGGCTGGCACTCCGTTTCCATCTTGCGGCCTCAGCCTTACTCTCTTATGACCCCTGGCCCTGGTCGCTTGGCAATGTTTCGGGGTTCGGGCACTGGCAGGGCTTCACGGCATAGCCTCACACGTCTCTGGCGAAGCAGAAAACGTACTCGGCTCCCGCAGCCGATGCCCATCAACCTCACCAACCGGCACCACATGCACCCGAAACCGAGGATCAGTCGCTGAACTTTCTGCGTCGTCAATACACAAACTGAGAGCATGCTGCCTCGTACCATCATGGTACACCCGCCAGACCGGCGTCTGCCCCTCACCCCGCACAAAACGAACCTCGCTGGGGTAAGGACAAAAGGCCTCAACCCCTTCAGGATACGAAACAATCGTCTCCCGCGTGACAGGGATCAGACTGCCAGCCCCTGCCCGGCCACCAATACAGCCCAAGATGGCCTCATTGCCAATATACTGCCGCTGCCCCTGCTGCACCCAAAAGACCTGCCCATCAGGCGCTTGCAACAACCTACCTTCATAAGTACACCAGGCCTCCGCACCACGTGGCACACCACGAAGCACTCCTTCATCAATCGGCGTTGGCTCACCAGGCACACTCCCGACCAGACACCGCAACGTGTCATACGAAGGTACATAATGAAGCATGCCATCAAGCACCCTGAACACCTCGCATGGGCTGTCTCGAATGTAAATAGTGTTTGTTGACCAAGTGTACTCGCCAATTTATTAACTATTGCAATTAGAGGTTATGCATAATAGTGTCTTAATAGAAGTAGGAGAATATTATGAAACAAATTAATCAATGTGGTTTCAGTACTGTAATTGTGATTACTGTAATTTTATTAATTGGGATTATCGGATTTGCTGCTTGGCGGCTACATGAGATTAACCTACAAAAGACTGAGCGAACCCAAAATACAGACAGTCAAATGCAAACTGACCCTAATGAAGGTTATGTAGTGATCAAGGAGTGGGGTGTTAGGTTTAAGCCTGTGGAAGGCTTGCGTGACGTTATCTATTATCGCATAGATAACAATGGTGATAATTTTTTTGCATTTACCACCAAAGATCTTGCTGAATCAGACAAAAACTGTAGTCCAAATCCTACTCATATTGCATTAGGCGGGTTAACTAGAGCCAAAGAGCCGTTTATGACTGGCAATAATTACGGACCGATTAATGGTTATTATTATTCTTCACGAGCGTCACAGGCTCCTTGTAGCTTGCGGCCCAATGAATTAGAGGGTCCAATTATAACTAAGTTTTTACAGTCTATTGAGACACTTGAAGCTGTTAAGTAATTAAGTTCCACTAGAGCGAAGTTAGTATGAACATCGTTCAAAATAGACAAAGTGGTTTTAGTTTAGCGCTAGTGGGGGTTGTGATAATTCTAGTTGGACTAGTCGGTTTTGTAGGATGGCAAGCCTGGAGTAATAGCCAAGGATCTCAATCAGACCGGCCATCAAGCGGAGATCAAACTAATATTACTAAGGGATATAAACGCTATGATGACTCTAAAAACAGATTTAGCTTTATGTATCCTAATGATTGGGAAATGGCAAATCCTAAGCAAAATGGTGCCATTGTAGCTTTCATAAGACCGTCACTAAAAGAGAGAATCAATAAAGCAGTCGATCAGACTGGAGGGTCGACTTATGATGGGCCAAGCTTTAGTCTAGTAGTCAGCTATTGGAACAATGTAAACAAGGTAGTTGAGGACGAAAATTACGTCGACAAAAGAAACTACTCTCATTTATCAGATTTTGTGAATGATCAACATGTTCCAATAAAAAAGATTGGGGAGATTATGGTTGGAAATATAAAGGGGTATGAAATTATTAACCCAGGAATAAGCGGTCAATATGCTTTATTGTTGGAACGAGCTGATGGTGTTTATCAAATTGAATTTTCTGATGTAACTAGAAAAGAAGAGTTATCGGATAAGGATAAAAAGATTATTGAGAGTTTTAAGTTTGATTAACAAGAGTCCATGCATCTTAATCCCATTAAGTTCATGCTAATCTCTATGGCACTAATCCTAATTTGTGTCGGTTGTTATTTTTTAGGAAAGCAGAATAGTGCAATGGTTATTGAAGCAGGCTATAGAAAACAATTGACTGAAAAGCAGCGATCAGCATTTTATAATGGCCGTGTTCGTGTATACACTGAACTACCTAAAGACTATAAAACTTACTGATGAAGATTTTAAAAAGCATAAGTTTAACTTGGACAAACTGTAATACTCTTCGCTATGTAGAGAAATTTGATTGAATGCGACTATTACTTAGCACAACTCATGATCATATTGTACAGTAATAATAACCATGCAATCACCCGTTCCCCGTTTTCGGCAGTTTTGCTTCATGCTCGGGGTTTTGCTTTTGTTCGGATTGGGTTTAGGAGTAATGGATGCCGCAAGGCAGCCGCTGGATTTTGATGGTAGCTATAATTTGCAGGTGGCGCAGAATTTTGCCGAGCGAGGTGAGTTTGCCAGTAATAATTTGAGTTCGTATACGGCGGTAACGTTGTTTGAACCGGTGATTACCACTGGTCCAACGACGATGTTGCCGATAGCAAGCAGTTTTTGGCTATTTGGTGAAGGGGTGTGGCAGTTTCGGGCAGTGATGCTGACGTTTTATTTGGCGGCTGCCGCGGCGATTGGGTTGTTGGTGTTTCGGCAGACGGGGAGTCGCTGGAGTATTGTGGCGCCGCTGGGATTTTTGCTGCTGGGCCATGTGTTTTATCAGGGTTATGACTACTTGAACTTGCGGGTTGATGCGGTGGGCGAGATTCCGGCGGTGCTATTTAGTTTGGGCGCCTGTTATTTTTGGCTACAGCGTCGAGGCTTTTTGACTGGTTTGAATATTGGGCTGGCGATTCTGTCGAAGGTGATTTGTGCAATGTGGTTACCGGCTATCATGGTGGTGATTATTGCTGAGTTGGTGCGTAAAAAACAGCGGTTTGGTTTTTGGACGAGGGTAATGGCTGGCATTGCGTTGCCAGTGCTAGCCTGGGAGGCGTACCGGCTGGTCGCGTTGGGTGGTTGGCAGGGGTATGTGACGAACTGGCAGAATTTTATTACCGTTTTTAAAACGTTTGGCAGTGGCTTAACGGAGGGAACCGAAGCGGCGACGCTGCTTGATAAAGCCAGAGCGTTCGTGCAGATTATGCCGGGGAATATTGCGCTGAAGGTATTACTCTTTTTGATTATTCTGGCCGGGGTGTTATTAGCGGTGAATCAGGCCAGGCAGTTTATTCGCGAGTACTACTTCCCTCTCACCTTCGTCGCTTTAAGCTTGGTGTGGTGGATTTTTATGTCTGACAAAGATTTTGTGCGACATATTTTGCCAGCCCTAATTGTGGGCTGGGCGCTGATTTGTATTTTATTGATCAAATATTTGTACCGTGGCCGCATATTCCTGTTGTCGGCTTTAACCTTATTTATCGTGGTGGCGCATTTGTTGCAGTTTAAAGATGTGCAATATCCAGTGACATTGCAAGACCAACAGGCTTTTGCGGCGCGCGTTGCCACTCAAGGCGAGGGAGTATTAGTGCATGAGGGCTGGTGGCAAAATCCTGAGATACAATTTTTAACTAGTCACCGCAGTGTGGAGCACGCAGCGCGCAGCAATCAAGCCAAGCGCCTGCTTGTGGTTTCACCGCTCATGCGGCATTTATCGCCAAATGTTTATCGTAAACAGGTGGACCGCTGTAAGGAAGTGTTTACGTCCACAAAAGGTTATGTAGCATGCGGGGAGTAAATTATACTTAGGCGTATGAAGGCCATTTCTTATGTTCTGCCGGTTTACAATGAGTCGCTTGGTATAAAAGAGTTTTATCAGCAACTTGCTGAAGCCCTGAAAACTAAAAAATCGCAGTATACATTTGAGCTTATTTTTGTGAATGATGGCAGTAAGGACGATTCGCTTGAAATATTGAAGGGTTTGGGCAAGAAAGACAAGCGTCTAAAAGTGTTAAGCTTCTCACGAAATTTTGGCCACCAAGCAGCAATTACTGCTGGGTTAGATTATGCCAAGGGTGATGCGGTGATTATTATGGACACTGATTTGCAGGATCCGCCAAAGGTTAGCTTAGAGCTGATCGAAAAGTGGGAAGAAGGTTACGGTGTGGTATATGCCAAGCGCCGTACTCGCCGGGATACATTATTTAAAAAAATCACGGCTCATGTGTATTATCGATCGCTTCGCACCTTGGCGGATATTGATATTCCAGCAGACACAGGTGATTTTCGTTTGTTGGATAAAACCGCGGTGCGCGAGCTGCGTAAATTTCGCGAGAAGAACCGCTTTGTCAGAGGCTTAGTGAGCTTTATCGGTTTCCGCCAGACAGCAGTCGAATTTGATCGTTTAGATCGCTTGGCGGGCGAAACACATTACCCATTTCGCAAAATGGTTAAACTGGCTACAGATGGTATTACTAGTTTTTCGACGGTGCCACTCAAGATTATTACCCGAGTGGGGATGGCTATGTTTGTCCTCAGTATGTTTGGTATTGCCTATGCCTTGGCGATGAAGCTGTTCTTTCCAACGGTGACCGTTTCAGGTTGGACGCTGCTGATCATTGCAATTTTGTTGATTGGTGGCGTGCAGATGATTAGTATGGGAGTTATCGCCACCTATATTGGGCGTATATACACTGAAGCACAAATGAGGCCTCTTTATATTGTCGAAGAAGTAATTGAGCAAGGTGATGGAAAAGACTAAAGCATTTATCGCCAAAAATCATCAACTTTTGTTATATAGTTTGATCGGCTGTAGTGGTGTAATGCTTGACCTCTTGCTCTTCGCGCTCTTATTTAATATGTTTGGCGTGGATAAAAACCTGGCTACTCTGATGAGTACGCTGACTGGTATGACAAATAATTTTCTACTCAATGCTTATTTTAACTTTAAAGTACATAGCAACTTATTGAGGCGACTGTTAGAATTTTACTGTGTTGGCCTGGTAGGTATTGTGATCACCGTTTTATTGTTTAAACTATTTGCTGACAGCATGGGTATGAATGCGAATGTCGTTAAGGTAGGCAGCTTACCACTCATACTGATTGTACAGTTTCTATTAAATAAACATTGGACATTTAAATGAAAATAGGCATTATTGGTGCCGGTGCGACAGGCCTCGCAGCCGCATATGAACTTATAAAAGCTGGGCATGAAGTGACGGTACTCGAGCGCAACAACGAACTAGGGGGCTTGGCAGCATCAATAACAGTACAGGGTACGCCGATCGAACGATATTATCATCACCTTTTTGCTTCGGATAGTCATATTATATCGCTCATCAAAGAATTAGGCCTGGAAGACAAGCTCACCTTTCATCCGGCAAGCATCGGTGTGTTTTATGATGGTAAGCTGCACGATTTTAGCACGCCTGCTGATATCTTGCGCTTTGAGCCATTGAATCTACTTGATCGCTTGCGATTTGGCACAAGTGGTGCTTACCTCAAACTGCTGAACAGCTGCCAATCACTCGAGCAATATAAGGCGCTAGATTGGATTAAACGTTATGCTGGTGCGCAAGCTACCAAGATAATTTGGGAACCGTTGCTGCGAGGGAAATTTGGTGATCGTGCCAGTGACATTTCCATGGCTTGGCTCTGGGCAAGGGTGCATAGCCGCAGTTTCAAGCTGGGTTATCTGGAAGGTGGTTTTGATCAAGTGTATGAAGCTTTGGCAGATGCTATTCAAGACAAGGGTGGTGAGATTCAATTATCAGTTGATATTGCCAAAATTGCTCAACCCAGTGCCAAAGATAAAGTAACCATCACGTTAACCAATGACCAAGCGCTACTCTACGATAAAGTAATCGCTACCGTGCCGCAACCAGTATTTGCCCAATTAATTGGCAGCAGTACGACTGATAATTTATGGCAAGCTGATTATCTAGGTGCTACTTGCTTCATTTTAGAGCTTGAAGAGAGTTTTATACCTTACTATTGGCTGAATGTTAATGACACGACCTTCCCTTTTTTGGCAGTCGTAGAACATACAAAGATAATCAATAAGGCGCAATATGGCGGCAAGCATGTGGTCTATGTTGGCAATTATGTCTCCCGCGAAGATTGGCGATTTACTAGTGATCCTGCAAAAATTTTGCAAAAATTTATTCCTTACATGCGGCGTATTAATCCGCACTTTTCAGCAAAACAGATTACGAACTGGCAGTTCTCTAAAGCACCATTTGCGCAGCCAATTGTTACCCCTGATTATCATACGCATATCCCGTCGCACGAAACGGCTTTGCCAGGCGTCAAACTGGCAACAATGTCGCAAGTATATCCACAGGATCGCGGACAGAATTATGCAATCAAGATGGGGATTGAAGTCGCGCGCGGATTCCTAAGATAAATTAAAAAGGTTAGAACAACCTTTTTGTTAAATGCAGGGCGTGCAGTATAATAACAACGCATCTGCCTCTCGAGAAGGGTGATAGGGTATGAGGAAGAATCTGAGAACCATACAAACCCTCACTTGTGAGACGCCGTGGTGTACTGATGAGCCCTGTCCTGCCGCCCAAAAGAGTAGGCGGCGTGACAAACATGCTCATACGTGCTGTGTGACGTACACTCTGAAGCCTCATGAGACCCAAGCTTTGAGGAACAAGAACAACAGCATGAAGTTACAATGGGACATAATCCGAGCGAACCATCGCCGTCTACACAGATGTGCCTGTGGCGCAACACATCAGGTTTGAACGAGGATAGCTTTCCTTGCAATGAGCCCATAAACAGTCACAATATCCCAGCTTCGGAGCAGTGTCCGAAGCTGGGATATTCTCTGAGTTGACTAACAAGCTGAGTTTGCTCAGTATACCCCCACTTCCAGTAAGAAATTGAGCAATTGACTGACCCACCCAATCATTCTACATGAGGTTACCGCTGTTTAGCCTTCTCGTTTCTCGTCTTGATGTGTTCTACGACGTCTGTGCCAGTGCCAATGATTATAGATCTCCGAGCATATATAGCATCCCGAACTAGTCCCATTAACTCGTCGGCAATACTCTTGGCGTCAGCCTGACTGATACCTGGATAGCGCCTCATAATAAGCTGGTAGAGAGGATCTTGACGGCGGCCCATGTCGATTCCACCTTCCCCTCTATTGTCGTTAGACGGCTTACACATAATAGCATGCCTCTGACGGTCATATAAGAGCAAAATATTTGTTATAATAACTATTAAAATATGGGGAAATGGCTGCTTATCGTTGGCATCGGCTTGTTACTGAGCGCTGGAGTGGTCAGTACCGTTTTTTTATTGCGCGAAGAAAAAACAGAGATTAAAACCGAGATGATTTCGGTAGGCGGAACTGGAGGTAAGGTTATTGAAGGTGAAAATAAAAGCAATAATCCAGCGCAATTAAAGACTGATAGCACGTTAGTATTTGAGTCGGTGGAGATTAAAACTCCTAAACCGAAATCCAATGCTGCTATTTTAAACTGGGGCCAGCGAGATGGAAAGGGTGAGGTCGAGGTTGAGTTTCGTACTCATAATGGCAAGCGCTGGTCAGACTGGGAGCCTGCCAACGATCCAGCAACAGAGAGGCCAGATCACAAATCTACTATACATAAGGCTATGATTCTGGCCGATGAAATCCATAAAATTCAGTATCGCTTTGAAATTGCAGGCAAAAACGGTCAAATTTCCCCAGAAGTCGACATCAGCAAAGCGCAGATCGAATTAGTTGATAGTACGAAAGGCCCTTCGCCAACCAAAAATAATCTGTTAAAAGAGATATTACAGAAAATTGGGCTGATAAAAGAGGTCAGTGCTAGGGCTGACGGCCCGCGTATTTACTCGCGTGCAGAATGGGGCAGCCCCGAACCGCATAGCTCTGACCGTTGGAATCCAGAATATCGGGCTATTAATCGGATTGTCGTACACCACACTGCTACCACTATGACCAGCGACCCCGCGGCCATGATTAGAGCCATCTGGCATTTTCATGCCAATAGTAATGGCTGGGGAGACATTGGCTATAATTATTTGGTTGATGGGTATGGCAATATTTATCAAGGGCGTTACTATGACCCAGCCTATGCCGAGGTCAATCGTAAAGATGTGGTAGCTGGTCATGCTTACGGCTGGAATTATGGCACAACTGGCATTGCGGCGCTCGGTGATTTTGCGGGCAGCAACGAAGCACCAGAGGCGATGTTACGAGCAATCGGGGATATCGCCGCGTTTAAAATTCATCGCTACGGAGTTGATCCAGCCGGCTATTTTGGTGAATGGCCGGCTCTAGTTGGACATCGCGATGTTATATCGACTGCTTGCCCTATTAATATCCATAAACATTTGCCGAGCCTGCGTATTTTTGCCTCAACAGCCTATGGCCCGTATTACCGGATTGATCATCAAGACCATTGGTATATGAGCCAGGGAAAGAATAATCAACCGCAGGCAGAAATTACTATGAAGGCGGGTGAAATGGCCAATCTCTATTTTGATATACGCAATGCTGGCGTTGACACATGGCGTCGTGATGGTCTCTTCCCTACCCGGCTTGGCACCAACAATCCGCGTGACCGTGCCAGTCCTTTTGCAGCTGCAGGCTGGTTAGATGCCTCGCGGCCAGGTAGTTTTAGCCATTGGGTAACCGGCTATAATAGCGACGGTTTAGCTCATTTACAGCCAGTGGATGAGATTGAACCAGGCCAAGTTGCTCGTTTTACCTTTCCGGTGAAAGCGCCGGAAGCCGGCGGTACCTACTACGAATTTTTCCATTTGGTATCAGAATATTACGACTGGTTTGTGCGCGATTTTAACATGCATTTTAAGATTAATGTTGAACCGCGTAATTTTGCTTGGCATGGGGTGAGCCAGACCGTGTACACTGATGCTTCTAAAAATACAGTCGTCACTTCAGGCACAACGATGAATAATTTGCGTGCCGGGCAACGGTATTACGTTGAAGCCAAGATTCAGAACGACGGCAACCAAGTATGGAGTAATGTGGATGCACATCCAATTCGCCTCGCCACGTTCAACCCGGCTGACCGCCCGAGTGCCGTATGTGAATCAGCGACTTGGGTTAGCGGCTGTCACCGCGCAGCCACCTTGCAAGAAACGACGGTTAACCCAGGGCAGGTAGGTACGTTTGGATTTTGGGTAGAGATGCCGTATCATACGGAAAATCGTGAGTTTCGAGAATATTTCAATCTTGTGGCTGAAGGTCTTCGTTGGGCGCCAGACCAAGGTATGTATTGGCATTTCAGTGTGGCTGCCGAAGATTTGCACGGTGAAGTGATGGCTGTTCATACGTATACTGACGATTCAATGTCGCAACCCCAGTCATTGCATCAAATCACTGCTAACCAACGCTTTTACGCGATGGTACTATTCAAAAACACTGGCAATGTGGTGTGGAAACAGAGCGGCCCCCGGGCGGTGCACCTCGGCACACAAAATCCGCCGGATCGCGCCAGCCCTTTTTGTGATTCAACCTGGCTGAATGCCACAGCCTGCCATCGGGTTGCAGCTGCCCAAGAAACAGCCGTTCATCCCGATCAAACAGCTACCTTCAAATTCTGGGTGCGCGCTCCAGCTACGCCAGGTACATATCAGGAAACAACCAATTTAACCTCAGAAGGTTTCAGTTGGTTTAAAAACTATCCTATAACGTTAACAATTGTCGTGAACTAGCAGCTCCAGGTGGGGCAGATACGCACAAACTTAAAACTTTCTGGTAGAGTATAATCATGATTACCGTCATTATTGCAGGTGGCTCTGGCACTCGCCTTTGGCCGCTGTCTACAAACCAATATCCTAAACATTTATTAAACCTCATAGATGACAACTCGCTTCTGCAAGCGACCTATAACCGCGCTAGAAAGCTCACTAATAAGATTTATGTTGTCACAGGCACTCATCATCTAGAACATATTCGTGCTCAATTGCCAGAACTTGACGATGGAGCTTTTATCGTTGAGCCAGATCAGCGTGACACCGCAGGATGTTTTGTGGTAGCCCTGCATCATATTCAGTCGCGCCATGATCATAATGAGCCGATTGCTTTTTTGCCTGCAGACCACTATATCCGCGATCTTGCTGGCTTTGTTCATTCATTTAAAATCGCGCAGGAGGTTTCTGGTAAATTGGAGCGTATTACGCTCGTGGGTGTTGAGCCTACTTATCCGTCGACTGGCTTTGGTTACATACAGAAGGATGGAACAATCGATGATGAAGCGCTGGTTTATAATGTTGTTCGCTTTAAAGAAAAACCAGAATTTAAGATGGCACAGGAATATGTGCAAAGCGGTGAATATCTCTGGAATGCTGGTTATTTTGTAGGGTCGATTAACACTTTTCTAAAGGCAATGGAGCAATTTGCGCCAGAGCTCAAGCAAAATTATGAGCGATTACTGGCGGCAAATGATAAAAAATCTTATGATGATACTTTTCTATCTTTTGAAAAGATCTCCACTGATTACGCTTTAATGGAAAAAACCAACAATTTACTGATGGTACCTGCTGCCTTTGACTGGATGGATATTGGTTCATTTGCTGATGCGCATGGAGTAGTTGAAACTGATCAGATTGGTAATTACGCTAAGGGCTACGTCGAACTGGATGGGGTAGAAAATTCCTACATTCGTAATGAGGAAGATCGGCCTGTGGCTGTTATTGGCCTTGATAATATTGTAGTAGTTAATACGCCGAATGGTATTTTGGTTGCTCGTAAAGATTTGTCACAAAACGTCAAGGCTATTGCGCAGCGTATACAAAAGAAATTGTGATCTATAGAAATCTAAACTATGTGCCGCTACGCTGTCAACATAAACATGTTGACAGCGTAGCGGGTGATCTGATTGCAGGATTAACCTTAAGTGTCGAAGCGAATCCATTTACCTGTTACTGTAATTGCTATTGATGACCCGAATAAATAACATTCTCGGATGCTTAGTTTGACGTAATCCAGGCATTCTTTGCGAGTATCAGGCAGCGAGCGAAAGCTCCTCAAATTTGTCTTACTTTTTTGAGCCTCGAAAACGACACTCCACCCTCTTCTCATTCTTCTTTGCGTGAAGGTTACACTAAAATCTTCCTGCAAACCACGAAGCCTGTACGTCCCTTGAAATTTGCGTATCCGCCGGCTTTGTTTCAACGTGATTCCTTCAAGGAGATCAGCCATCCTGGGAGGTTATTCGAAACGAATCCAGCTACCCGGCTTAATAGTGACTGAGGCATCAGTACCAACTTTTAGAACTGTTCGCAAACAACTTACGATAACCGTACGACAGCCAGCCCGATCATTAGGTAAAGTGACTCCAGTAACTTTTGCATTTTGTTGCCGTCCACCGAACTGTGCAGTCCAAGTACGCTTACCTGTCTCGCGCGTAAAGGTAACATTGAAACTGGAGTGCCGCTTGCCATTAACCCAGGCTGTTCCGGTGAATTGCCGCATGGCTTCCCTTTCATCAGAGGTGCAAGATCATTGTACACTATGATGTCGGTTATTATCGTTTCTTTTGCTTTTTGACAAAAGCTTGCATAGCTTTGATAAACCGTTCTTCTGAAAATTGCTGGGCATGTTTGATAATTGTCTTTGGATTAAATTCTGTTTGCTCAAACCGGCCGATGGCTTTAACTAATGCCTCAATAGTTTGCGGATCGAAAGAGATACCTGTTTTTCCTGGTACGATGTAATCTAGCGCTCCGCCCTGCCCGAAGGCGATCACTGGCGTGCCGGCTGCCATGGCTTCGACTGGCACAATGCCAAAATCTTCATAGGCGGGGAAGATAAAGCCTTTGGCTTTTTGGAAATACTCTACAATAGCTTGATCATCGACATTTGTTTTAAACGTAATTTTTGGTCCAGCAATACGAGTAAGCTCTTCATGCTGGCTCCCATGGCCGATTACGACGAGATTACGGTGAGCAACATTACAGGCCCGTATGGCAAGATCGATACGTTTATAAGGAATTTGACGGCCAACAATGAGATAATAATCATCTTTTTTAATCATTTTTTTTGGTTCTAGGCGCTCGGTTTCGACGGGTGGGAAAATAATTGTTGAGCTGCGTCTGTAATAGTGCTTTATGCGGTGCTGGACTTCATGCGAATTAGCGATAAAATAATCCACTGCCTTTGCTGCCTTAAGGTCTGTTTGGCGCATAAAACGCACGAATAGAGGAAGTACCAATTTAACAAATGGATCAAGCCAGCCGAAGCCAGGCTCTTTTTTATACTGTTTATAGTGGCTCCAGTAATAACGAGTGGGTGTGTGGCAATAGCAGATATGAATTGCATCGGAACGTACGCGAATCGCCTTTGCTTCGGCACTGGCAGCCGATATGACTACATCATAGGCGCTCAGATCAAGATTGCGAAAGGCACGTGCCCGAAGGGTGGGGAAAAGCATGTGTTTATAGCGTAAGAAAGGGGGTAGTTTTTGCAGGTACGTTGTGCGAACGTTTAGGTTTTTGAATTTCGGGCAGGCATCTTGGTTAAAGACAGACGTATAGATATCAGCATCGGGAAAGGCTTTATGGAGAGAGTAGAACAAGTGCTCAGCACCGCCCATGTTAGTGAGCCAGTCGGTGACGAGGGCAATTTTGGG
>JARIHL010000060.1 GCA_029288315.1 Candidatus Saccharimonadota bacterium | reverse complement strand
TTGCGAGCGGACTGTTTCTTTGGGAAGGCAAGACTCGTTATACAGGCCTTGATCATAAATAAATAAGGACTCTTCGCGAGTCCTTATTTTTCAGTGTGCTATATACACTTGCCATTCGGCGGGGATAACGTCCACCTCGATTCGCTTAGTTCTCGAGGGAACTTTGCGGATGTCAATTGGCATAAGCGCGTAACTCCTTCATTGTTTACTTGTTCGCGATCTCACCCACCCACTGATCAAGACAGTGTAAAATCGCGGCATTTGCCCCTCTGGCCTAAGAGGCATGCAAACACAACACGAAATCTATCAAAGCTTGACAGAAAAGGTCAAGCATAAGCTTTGTGTTGGATCTGTTATTTCAAAAAATATGTTTTCGCCGACCAATAACATACACCATGCCGGCACCTAAGAGGCTGGTGCCGACGACAAGCGGGTAGGCCCAGGGTTCTTCCTGAAACGGCAAACCGATGTTCATGCCGTACATTCCGTAAATGACATTTGGCAACGTGATCAACACGGTAGCAGCGGTGAGCACCTTCATGGATCGGTTTAAGTTATTAGAGCTAATGGTGGAATATGCTTCACGAATATTCACGATCGATTTTACGTTGGAGCGACAACCTTCAATTGACTGCTCGTTGTTGAGCAGTAGATCCTCAACAATATCTTGATCTTCGGCATAGAGCGGGATATGACGCCCCAGCAATAGCCGCCGCAAAATAGCCGTTGTAGGTAATAGCGCTGAGAGAAATTCATTTAGCTCATCTTCAATCAGCACAAAGTCAATAAAGTCTTGATTATTAATATCATGCCCACGCAAACGAGAACGGATCAACTTAATTTGCCTACTGATATTATTAATAAATACTTCATATTGATCGACGGTTTGGTGCAAAATCTGCAATACCAACTTCGTGCGTTGGGTGGTGGCAAATTCAATTTTGCCACTCAAAAAACGCTGCAGCCGCGGCAAATTATTAAGAGCCACCGTAATCAACAAATCTTGACCAATAACGAATAGCAAGGGTGCGGTGCCAAGCTCCAATTCTTCGTTGGTATAAGCATAGCGCACAAAAATGTAGGTTAGATCACCTTCCTTTTCAAGACGCGGCATTTCATCAGCATCAAGCGCATCTTCTAGGTGGCCAGAATCAAGCTTGAAACGTTCAACAAGATAGTCAACTTCTTCCGGTGAAGGTGATTGCACACACACCCAGCTGCCCGGACGGTAGTCGGCAACTTCGTTGACCTCCTTGCTTCGCAAATTTTTGTAATAGTATGTAATCATGACAACACTTTTTAGTCCCTGGCTATTTGCCCACAGTATATACCATTTATGCTTAGCACTTCGTGTAAAATTTAATAAGGTGGCGTAAGGGCATCTGAGCAGCCCACTCAGTACAAGAACAGAGTATGACATAATGAGATATATTGCTATGGAAAATAATCTCTTTACTGTTCTGAGCGTGGTCATTGTGGTTGCCATTGGGGTATCCACCCTTATGCGGATGCTACGACAACCCTTGATTATGGGCTATATAGTAACCGGCATAGTGATTGGCCCATCTGTTTTACACGTTATATCTGAAAAGGCACCTTTTGAAGCTTTTAGTAGCATTGGCATCACTTTATTACTCTTTATTATTGGATTAGGCCTTAGTGCGACAGTATTGCAAAAATTAGGTAAAGTCGTACTCCTCGCTGCTACTGCGCAGATCGTATTGAGCGCAGTTATAACTTACGCAATTGCTATGACGACCGGTTTTTCATCCGCAGAAGCCTTAATCTTTAGTATTGCGCTTACGTTTAGTAGTACTATCATTATTATTAAGCTCATTAATGATAAACGTGAGCAAAATCGTCTTTACGCACAGGTAAGTATTGGTATTCTACTGGTGCAAGATATTGTGGCCAGCATCGCTTTAGTACTTTTAGCAGCTGGTGAAAATGGTGGTCTTTCGCTAGCACAGCTTGGATTACTCGCAGCCAAAGGAATTTTGATAAGTGCTTTGCTTGTATTTGTGAGTGGCTATATCCTGCCACGATTTTCGAAGTTTATAGCCAGTTCACAAGAATTTTTATTCTTATTTGCGCTAGCGTGGGGTTTTGGGATTGCGACACTGTTTGAGCTGGTTGGGTTTTCAATTGAAGTTGGCGCTTTGTTTGCCGGTGTGAGTCTTGCTTCGCTCCCTTATGCCCAGGAAGTTGCGGCGCGTCTTAAACCGCTGCGTGACTTTTTTGTGGTTGTTTTCTTTATTGCTTTGGGTGAAGGATTACATCTTGACAATCTGCAGAGCGCTCTTATTCCAGCGCTTGTCTTTTCGATTGTGGTCATTATTGTTAAACCACTCATCGTGACCGCGACAATGGGCTTTTTAGGCTACACGAAGCGCACCAGCTTTAAAACTGCTGTATCGCTCAGCCAGATTAGCGAGTTTTCACTCGTTTTTGTGGTGCTTGCAGTTTCTATTGGTCTTGTACCTGAGCAATCAGGCGCTATTATCACCTTGGCGGCCATAATAACCATTGCTGTTTCAACGTACCTTATGAAGTATGACGACGAACTCTTTAATAAACTTGAACGAAGTTTGCGCTTTTTCGAAAATAAAACTATCCACACCGAACATCAGCAGACTTCTATTCACGCCCTTGTCTTATTTGGTTACCAAAAAGGTGGCGAAGAATTTGTAAAAAGCTTTCAAGCACTTCATAAGAACTATGTAATCGTCGACTACGATCCGGAAGTTATTGAGATACTTGAGCATAAACACCTGCCTTATTTATATGGTGACGCGACCGATCTGGAGCTCCTTCAAGAAGTGGGCATTGAGAAAGTAAAGCTTGTTGTGTCAAATATTTCAGACCATACAACCAATGTGAACTTAGTACAACACATTATTCAAGTGAATCCAGAAGCGATTATTGTGTGTCATTCTGATAATTACGATCAAGCTGCTGGGCTCTATCAACTCGGTGCCACCTATGTCATGATGCCACATTTGATTGGCAGTGAAAAAATCAGTACGTTCATTAAACGCGCAGGCCTTAGCAAACGCGAATTCGCTCATTATCGCGATAAGCATCTTATGTTGTTGGAGCATCGGACCGAAGGATAGCAAAGCTTCAGCCAGCCAGCATAAGTTTTATAGAAACAGTCCGCTCGCTGTCTTCCTCCGGAAGGCCGAGTCTATAAAATTATGCTGGCTGGCTGAAGCTTTGCCATAACTGGTGTGCAGCTTCTCCCTCTATCCTGTTTCCTCTCTCAGAAACAAAAATCGGATCTGCGCTGCCGAATGAGATCTGTTCGTTATATTCAAACTGTTCATCGCCAATACGATATTTTTTGCCTTTCTGAAGGCGGCGTGTAGTCAGTGAAATAGGCTGAGTAACGTTTTCATCAGATTGTTCAACCACTTCATTATGACGCGCTATAAGCTGCTGAATGTAACCCGGACGACGACGGTCTTTGGTGTCACAGTCATTGCAGAAACCACAAGGCCCAAGATCGCCTTTACGCTGACAAGCCATACAGAGCCCTTTGCGAAGCTTCTCCTGGCCATATTTAATTGCCAAAGAAGCATTCGCCTCAACTTCGTCTGCCTGATCTTCGACATTAATCTCAACATCACAAATTAAAACCGTATTCGAATGGTGGTGGGCAGCTTCGGTTTCGTTTTGTGCCATAGCAAAATCACCCCGCTGTTTGGCCTCAAAGGCAGCTTGATAATGCTTGGCTGCTTCCTCTCCAAACGCAGAAGAAGCATATTCTGGATGATCGTTACATATCTCGCGCAGGGCTTCTATCAGTATGATTTTGTAACGATTCGTCTCTTCAGCAAACGACAGCGTGTGTGAAGAAACAAGCCCCAGTAACTCTTGACTTACTCGTTGAATATGTTGATCAATATCTTGTTCACGCTTTCGAGAAACAGCCGGCAGCTCTGTATACCGGCTTCGCTCTACTGATTCTTTCATCGGTGTGCCACAAAAAACCGGCTGATTTAGCCTCTCAGAAGCAAGAGTATCAAGCATTGCACCGACCGCTACTACCCCTTCCGGAAAAGCCTCTTTTCGTAGCAATAACGGCTGACTCACAATAGCCGTAGCGCCACGATCTGCCTCACTATTAGC
This sequence comes from Candidatus Saccharimonadota bacterium, assembly GCA_029288315.1. GTDB lineage: Bacteria > Patescibacteriota > Saccharimonadia > Saccharimonadales > EFPC-124 > JARIHL01. The sequence continues at coordinate 46,690 of JARIHL010000060.1, read as the reverse complement.
CATCATTCCCCAGTCACGCAACAAAGCATTAGCATCTTCTATACTACTGTTATCGAGATAGAGCTGTTGCGTATGACGTATCCATCTGCCCAATGGTGTCTGTTCAAAGGAGATAAATCGCACCATCATTGTATTCCCTTTCGTATCTGGACGAGAGGGACTTATGACCGCTAGATAATAATCATCCCTAAGCTGTTCATTATTATAGACAGCCGCCGACAAGAACTCTTCGTTTACTTCAGCGGCGCATATTGTTGGGTCGCTTTTTGCTGCGGCACGCAAAAAAACTTCCCAATGCACTAGATTACCAATAGTTGCTTGGCCAGCTTCATTTAATTCGGTTTCAGTCTCAGAGACATGGCCGCCCTTCAACAGTGCTTCGGTAAAAGCTGTGCGAACATCATTTCGATGGTTACGCCACGCTTCGCTGGAGTCTTTGCCAGCCTCTTCAAAGGCCAGCACCATTCTAGCCCCTCCAAGCAAGTCAGTCATGGGATCGGCTATTTCAGTAAGTCCCACTTTCTGAAGCTGTGCTTCGACGAGCTGCGCTGCACGCCAGTACATAAAATGGTGTGGGTCTAAAATTTCACGCGCATCCTGGATTGGGGCATGCTCTCGCTGCCATAACTCAAATGCTTCATAGCGCTGAAATTCAAGATCTGCTCTGTGTTGACGCAGATCGCCCGAAACGGTCACCGGCATAAAAATAACCTTCTTTTGCTCAACACGAACAGAAAGAAGGGTATCTGAAACCACCTGACACTTCCTGCTCGGGAATAACTAGCGCGTAGTGTATCGGACTTTCCAAAGTTTGCATACTCATTTGGATTACCGTTGCGGCACAGTGTACGATTTGCACGTACTTCCGCTACGTTCTAGATAAATTGTTAATGATTTCATTTTACACTATCAACAGCGTTTTTTAGCTAACCCCTTCATTTCCTCCTCCCAAACACCGCCTTTCTGGTAGTGCTCTCCGGCCTTTTGGTCAGGGAGCACAGTTTGGGAGGAGGTGAGTTATCGCAATTAAGTCGCATTTATTGTATACTGCACCCTAATGCTCGAAAGATTTAAAGCCACACTGCGCAGCTCTGATTATAGTTTTACTACTCCTCGCCAAAAAATTTTTGAAGCACTCGCCAAGCACGGACCGCTAACGACGGCTCGGCTGGCTGAATATGCCAAGCCATCTATCGATAGAGCCACCGTCTATCGGACAGTGGAATTATTTGAACGACTCGGTATTGCTAATCGTATTTGGCATGGCTTTAAAAGCCAGATCGAGCTAAGCGAAATTTTTACTCCACACCACCATCATGCAGTGTGCCAGCAATGCGGCAAGAGTATTGATATTATTAATTCTGAATTAGAAAAATTACTCTCAACTATAGCTAAACAACACAGTTTTTTGGCACTCAGCCATATTATTGAGTTGACCGGCTATTGTAAGGCGTGTCAAGCAGAATAAACTGATTGAGAAGCAGCAATGATTATTAGAGATTAGTAAGAAGGGGTCCTGTCACGCGGTCCGCCCCCTAAAATGTTTTTTCTTGAATACAAGAAAAAACATTTTTGGGAGCTGCCCCGCCGCGTGCCACCCCAGGTTAAGAATCTCTAATAATCATTGCTGCTTCTCAATCAGTTTATTCTCCAGTATCTTTGTCTGCTTATCCACAAATTCTTGACGTAAACGACGAAAATCATTTTGAAGATCATCGAGTTCTTGATCAGTCAGTTCTTCGAGGTCAACCAAGTCCGTACGCGCGCTCCGCATAGCTTTTAATAATTCATCTAATTTCAATTGCATGGCGCGCGATTCACGATTTTGCGTATTTTGAATTAAGAAAACTATTAAAAAGGTTGTCACGCTACAGGCAGTATTAATTAGCAATAACCATGTATCGTTAAAACCCCAGACTAGTCCGCCCAGTAGCCAACAGGCAATCAGTGTAAGCGCTATGACGAATGCCCCTGATGATCCAACTTTGTGTGAAACTTTAACAGCGATATGGTGAAAGAGCTCATTCATACCTCTACTATATCGTGTTCGGCGATGCGAACAAAACCTACACATTTACCCTTTCGCTACTGCTTGACAAGCAATGCCAAACTAGCCTCAACACATATTTGTGCGGGGTGATCTCGCAGCCATTCATCAACGGCTAATCGCACGCCTGGCAACGACTCGGATTGGTAATCGTCTACGACCACAATGCCACCTTTCGAGATATGCGGCCAGACGTGCTGCAAGCTTTGCTTGATTGATTCATAGAAATCTCCATCAAAAAAGGCAAAGGCAATAACGGGTGGCAGATCATGATTAATCAACTGGCTAAACCACGCTTTATGAATAATGGGCAAGGGTAGATGTGCTTGTTTAAAATGCTTGATCAGTTGGCTTTTGGTGGCGCGTAATTCGCCGGATTTGAACTGCTCGCCTGCAGGGCTACGATCTTTTTCGGATTTTAGTGGCAAACCAGCAAATGAATCATAGACATGGAGCATTCTTTTCGTAGCAATCGACGTGGCTATTTTCTCATTATGCCTTTGAAGTATACGTTGCAAAAATAATGAGGTTGTACCTTCGTAGCAACCAAATTCAACAACATCACCAGCAATGTTATTGGCAAGCACAACCTCAAGCTGCCGTAATATAACGGTGAGCTCGTCGGGTTCAATTTGATCAGATACAATTGAATAACGCTTCAGTAGTTCGTGCATCGAGTATAAATAGTTTCAGAGATACATAACCTACCGCTTAGAGGAAACGTAGCGAGCTGCAGAGTACTAGTGTAGGGTGTTCTTTCCTACTGCGTATCGTGTTGCTGTAATTCTGGTTCATCCAAGTCAGCATCAGGATCACCATCTTCGCTAGGTCGCGGAAATTGATTATTCTCTTGTTGAGCATCCAGATCACCCTCGGCTTGCCGCCGCTCTTCGGGGCTCATTTCTTCTTGAGCCGTGTCTTCGTCGAGCGTGCTATCAACTGCACCTTGACCGTATTGGTCGTCTTGTGTCGGTAACTGTGGTTCATCTGCCATAACTACCCCTTTCTTTAGTCCTTCTGAAAAAAGTATACCCCTTCACCCAACAACGCCACAATAAGATATTTCGCACTCTTTTACCAAAACAAGCCGAACAGGCTCGACAACTATCGATTTATGTCATAATGATCGTTAAGCATGAAAGCACTTGACCAACTACTTGATCGCCTTCGGCAAATCGTACGCAGCGCGATGAACCAATTAGCAATTTTTCTTAATCAAATGACACATGGTAAACTGACCCCTGATATCATTACACTAACCGGTCTTTTTGCCCACCTTCCAATCGCGTTGCTTATAGGTCAGGGCTTCTTTTTATTTGCTGCTCCTTTGTTGGTTATATTTGGGTTGCTCGATGCACTTGATGGTGCTATGGCACGTCTGCAAAAAAAGGCTTCGGCAGCCGGCATGCTTCTTGATGCCACAACTGATCGAATGAAAGAAATTTTTCTCTATGCTGGCATCGCTTTTTGGTTTGTAGAAAACGATCAAACATATGGGGCAGTTTGGGCGGTAGCAGCTATCGGTGGGTCGTTGCTGGTTAGCTATGTTAAAGCCAAAGGTGAAACTGCAGTTGCGGGTTCTGGCTTATCACATGCAGCTGTAAATCGTCTATTTCAAGATGGCTTGTTTCGTTTTGAGATCCGGATGACACTCCTCGTGATTGGCCTGCTTGTACATCAACTTCTTCCTTTGGTTGTATGCATCACCCTGTTTTCATGGATGACAGCCATGAGCCGACTCATTTCTATAAGCCGGAAACTTCGAGCGTGATCAAGGTTGATTTTCACTCGCATTCCATTGCTTCGCCGGATGGCTCAATCACGGGCAAGCAGTATCAACATACATTAGATCAAGGCATTCTAGATTGTATTGCCATTACAGACCATGATCGTATAGATTTTGCCCAGACAGTACACAAACAGCTCGGGCCGGCTATAATTATCGGCGAAGAAATCACCACTACAAAGGGTGAGCTAATCGGATTATTCTTACAAGAAAAAATTGAGCCGGGTCAAACACCGTTTGCAACCGCCGAAGCTATAAAAGCCCAGCACGGTTTAGTGTATGTACCTCATCCCTTTGAGACGATACGCAAGGGGATATCAATGGACGAACTCAAGCGCATTACACGACTCGTCGATATTATAGAAATATATAATGGCCGTGCCATTCTTCAAAGCCACAGCCGTACGGCCATCGCTTGGGCTGAAGAGTATCACGTAGCACAAGCAGCTGCCAGTGACGCACATGGACAGCGCGGCCTTGGCTATACCTATACGACAGTTGAAACCATGCCGAGCATCAATACGACACTTGCCTTACTATCCAACGCTCATGTCACAAACCACCGACCGCCAGTTAGTACTCTTTTGTATCCAAAACTAAACAGGGCAAAAAAGAAATTTTTATGGAATTCAATGTGAACGAACTATTATTTGCGCTCTGGTTCTTTTTGCCTGCCGGCTTAGCAAATGCCGCTCCTGTACTATTCAATAAAATCCCTGTTTTGCAGAATTTTAATGCACCTCTTGATGGCAAACGGACCTTTCGGGGTAAACGATTATTCGGTGAGAATAAGCGTTGGCGCGGGCTTGTAGGTGGTACGCTCGTTGGCGGCTTGATTGGTCTCTTACAAATGTTCCTAGCTTGGCAATGGCATTGGTTTAATGAGCTCGTCGGGTTGATCAATTATGCTTCTGTATTCTCTATAGTATTAGGAGCGCTGCTTGGTGCCGGAGCCTTAATTGGTGATGCAATTGAGAGTTTTTTCAAACGTCAATGTAATGTTGAGCCTGGCCGGTCATGGTTCCCTTTTGATCAAATTGATTACATTATTGGCGGGCTGCTCATGAGTGCGCTTGTTGTACGCCTTCCTTGGAGTACCTATATGCTCATCTTGTTCGTATGGTTCGGCGCCCACTTGCTTTTTAGCTTTATTGGTTATTTGCTGAGTCTTAAAGACAGGCCAATTTGAAGGTTGGTCTAAAAAAGTACCCCTCTTAGAAGAACACTTCGCTCGCGGGGCAGCTCACTGCCTTCCTCCGGGAAGGTCGAGCCCTTGAAGCAGGGAAGGAGATCTCTTCACTACCCTTCATTCCTCTGTCAAACGCCGCCTTCCCGGCGGTGTTACCTGATCTGTTTGATCAGGTAACACGGTTTGGCAGAGGAATGAAGGGTAGTGAAGAGATCTATTATGTACATAATGTCATGATTATGTTCTAATTATATTAGGCAGGTACCTATGAGCTAGATGGAGGTGATCCCCCTTGCCTAAGGGGAGTAAGTCCAGGCATCGATATGGCTTAGTGCCGTTGATCATGCTAGTCGCTGTCTTGGCCAGTGAGCATATTGTACATCGGATTGTACACGATGGTGCCCCAACCTTTGTGCATCTTGCTAATACCAGTGGTAGTGAGCAAAACCCACTGACTGTTTCGTTCCCCGGCCTACGCACTGATGATGAAATTCTCACGAGGCCATTCCATGAATTCTGGCAACAGCAAGGTGGCGCCCTACTGGTGCGATTCAATCCGTACTACTTTAATCGCTACCAGACGATTCAGGCCACTTACGACGAGCTGATACGGCTTGGCATAACACGAGTCATCCTCAACCTGACATCGATGGGCGGAAGGGTGGGCACTGACCTGATCGATTACATACGTAAGCAAGGCAATCACATTGAGGTTGTAGGTGTCGTCCTCAAAGATCCGCCCATGACGGGCGGTGATATTCAGGGTAAAGAAGCCTGGCTGGGCTGGATTGCAAGCATAATCCCTGGCGGCAATATCACCAACGTCATCTATCAGCGCCTGAAAGGTGACGAACATCCACCTCCTCCTGAAATGCTTGGGCCGGGTGTTGATCGGACCAATCTGGAAGCACACTGGCAGGCCATGAGCAAGTGGCCATTCTCTGGTATCACCAGTGAAGCACGCTCGGTTTACTGGCGCACTACAATCGAGCCAGGAGCGTACAGTGATATACCAATGGTCGTTGTGAGAGCGTCGCATGACACATTGGTCTTGCCAGACACTCAACCGTGGCTTGATGCTTTTGATGGAGGGACGGTGATCCAGGCTGAATCACCCGGCAGTATTGTCATGCATGCTGGCTTTACGGAAGCACCAACGCCGTGGCTGAAGGCTGAAATAGCAGCTTACAGTTTGTTGCCTCAAGCTTAATTACTCTTTGTATGCGGCCTGTTCAGCCTCAGGCCGCATACAAAAAGACCTCCGCCCATGAGGCTAGGAGGTCCTTTTATTTATTAGCCGAGGAATAGGCTGCGCCCTACTTCTTGGTTTGATGCTCTTTAATTGCTTGGGCTACTTTGCCATCATCCTTCAGGTTTTCCCAGAAGAGAATTTGATCACGCGCAATATACATTGAATCTTCTGGCCCATGCAATTCATTGCCAAGCTTCGTCAGAGAAACTTGTGGTTGTTCATCTTTTTTATCCTTACTATCGGCAGGCTGGACGGCTTGTTGAACCTGTAGATAATAGATATTTTGACATTTTGCATAGCCGTGTTCGATCTGTGCTAATTTACAGAAGTAGACTTGGCCATTAGTTAGGAAAACAGCCTGGAATTTATCTTTCTTAATTTCATTTTCTACACCCATGAACTTGTTTTTAGCAAAGAGCAAGCCAAAGACGAGCAGAACTATTACTACAAGTGCTACCCCAGCTATCATTAATAGACGCTTGTTATCAGGACGCGGCGTATTCATGTGCATACTTCCATTTCCGTTACTATTCCCATTGTTAGTATTTTCTTCATAGCTCTGGCGAGCTGCTTGTCCGGCAGGTCGCGCAGGTTGCGGTTGATTGCTACGACTTCTAAAATCCATACCCTATAGTCCACCTGGAGCAAATTGCTCCACATTACTTTTATTGTATATTTTTAGTCTAACTTATTGGTAATGTGAGCACAAGCGTAATGATAATGCGAAGGGTTTTGAGATGTAGGCATATGATCGAGCCACCAGCTTAATATATTAATAGTATCAATCCCGCCCACTCACGTTATAATTAATACACATGATCGGTGGGTATAAGCGGATTCATTTCGCTCCAGATCACTACCAGAGAGTTAGGCTCGCTGTTTTAAGCGCGCTGTTTATTATTGTTGCCTTTGCTTGGCCGCTGCAGGCTCAAAATACGGTTGCTATCTCTCAGGGCTTTCAGACGAACGAAGCCACTATCACTAGTGGAGCGCTGGTCAGCCTAGAACCTGCTAATAAGGGAAATGTCCAATTAGCTAACACCGACAGAGTAGAACAATTAGTTGGCGTGATTGGTGATAAACCATTGGTAACCCTCTCAAATAATGCCACTGAAGTTCAGGTCGTCATTAGCGGTATCACACCAACCCTCGTTAGCAATATTAATGGCGATATAAAGACTGGCGATAAAATCACCGCTTCACCGGTAAATGGAGTTGGTATGAAAGCCACTGATAGCTCTCAAGTAGTTGGTACCGCTCAGGAGGACTTTAAAAATATTCAAACACGTGAACTCACCATCACCGACAAAAATGGTAAATCCCAAACTGTCCGGGCTGGCACACTGCCCTTACAAATAAATGTCACCTACCATGCTGCGCCCGAAGATCAAGAAAGCGCATTTCTACCAGCCTTTCTAAGACAGATCGCCAATTCAGTAGCTGGCCGTGAAGTTCCAACCACACGCGTCTTGCTTGCTCTGCTCGTATTATTAGCTGGATTTATATGTATTGGAGTTTTACTTTATTCATCAGTTCAATCGAGTATTATCTCAATTGGTCGTAACCCGCTATCAGAACAAGCGGTCCATAAAAGCCTGCTTGAAGTCGGCGCCGCAGCCCTTGGCATTTTACTGCTTATGATTATTACGATATATTTGATCTTAACAACGTAAAAACTTTAGGGGGCATATGGATTCGTTGCAGCTCATTTTAGTGCTAGGGTTGGTCGTGATTGCTGCACTCAATGGCCTCGGACTGGTATGGCTTTCTACTTTGTTTGAACAAAAATTGCGACAACGACAATTAACTACTTCAAAAATGTATGAAGTGCACGTTGAAAATGCCCGCGTCCTGAGTGAAATGGATATGGGCGAGGTCAGCAAAGAAACTCGGCAACACCTTATGTACGCCGGGCAGGAAGCAGCCAAACGCCTTCAACAATCGCTCAACAATACCGTTGATCAAATTACAGCTGACATCAATGATATGACTAGCATGCAGTTGGCTCAAGAATTCGAAAAATATCAAGTGAGCTTGCAAGCATTGAGAGATCAGAGTATTAGTGAATTTACGAAAGTTCAAAAAGAGCTTGACCAAGAAAAAATTCGGCTTCTTGAACATCTCGACAGAGAAGTAGCGAAAGAATGGGAAAAACGCATGGATCAATTTAATGTTCGCCTCAATGATGTTGTGTCAAGTTATCTCACCGAATGCCTCGGCAGCCAAGTTGATCTTGGTGCTCAATCGACCTACATCTTTGCCGCCCTGGAACAGCATAAAACAGATATTAAGCGGGATGTTCTATCATGACCGCCACACCAAAAACGGCCGAAGCCTTGAGACTGCCCGTCGACCTCTACTCGGTTGATCAATTGAGCGCAATCATGCTTGAGCTGCACGACTATAGTAGTATTTTGCGCAACCAGGCCATTAAGATAAAGGCTACGAATAGTCAGTTACCCGCCGACATGCCTCATATATCAGCTCTCCTGCTTGGCGTATTTCATGGTGCCGGCATGACACCCGGCAATCAGGCAAAGGCAGAATCATTACTGCATGCGCTTGAACTTATCCGCAATAAGGCGCCAATAGTCCACGTCACTTTGCCAGCCCTGCCAAATCGGACGTTTAAGCGGCAACTGACTGTTTGGTTTCGCTCCGAAGTGCATCCACATACTTTTCTCACCTTTGTTACCCGTACCGATATGGGCGGCGGTATTATCCTTCAAACTGGCTCGGGCGTATATGATTTTTCCTTCCGCCGTCAATTGCTCGGCAACAAATATCGTATCGCGGAGATTTTTGCCAGTGTATGACAACTCAGCCTTCCAGCAACTTGTTTCAAATGGGTTACCGACCGGCGAGGTTGTTGGTGTTGAACGATATTTAGTCAGTGTGCGCGGTTTGGATGGTGTGGCGATTGGCGCCTTAATTATGTTTGAATCCGGTAAGCGTGGTATGGTGCGTGAAGTCGGCGAAGATGTCGTATTGGTACTTAATCTTGAAACCGAAGCCACAAAACTTGGTGAATTTGTGGTGCTCGCCAATAATACTTTTACAACTGATGTCGGCGATGCCTTGATTGGCCGAATTATCACACCACTGTGCCAACCACTTGATACGAAGGGTCCGATACGTCTTGAAGCAACCTGGCCGATCTACAACAAAGCACCGGGGATTCATGAACGTAATCTGTTGAACGATCAGCTACCTTCTGGAGTTATCATCGTTGACACACTTTTTCCCATTGTTTTAGGGCAACGTATTGCCATTTTGGGAGATACTAAATCAGGTAAAAGTAGTTTTTTGCTACAACTCGGCATTAATCAAACTAATCTCGACCGTATTGTGGTGTACGTACTGATTGGTAAACGACGTATTGAGATTGAACAAACCATCCGGGTGCTTAATGAAAGCGGCGCAATTAACAGTAGCATTGTCGTGATTGCCAATATTTTTGACTCGCTTGCTCAGTCGTATATTGCACCGTATGTTGGCTGCTCAATTGCCGAATACCTTTGGCATAACGGCCGTGACGTGGTAATTATATATGACGACTTATCGTCGCATGCCAAAGTTTACCGCGAAGTTTCTCTGCTTTCACAAACCAGCCCTGGTCGTGATTCATATCCGGGTGATATGTTTTTTGCCCATTCCTCATTGCTTGAGCGAGCCGGCAAACTGTCTGAAAACGGCAAAACACTGACCGCGCTGCCAACAGTGGTTACCCCTGGTGATGATATTACAGCCTATTTGCCAACCAGTATTATGTCAATCACCGACGGTCAGATTATTTTTGATCTCAATACCTTCCGACAAAATATCCGGCCAGCCGTCAATACCGGCTTATCGGTATCCCGCGTGGGCGGGCGAGCCCAAACACCGCGGCAAAAAGTAATTTCAAGTACTCTTTTTAAAAAACTTGCCGATTACCGTCAAGCGGCTGAATTCGCCCATTTTGGCTCTGATATGACGCCTGAGACTAAACTCTCACTGGAGTTTGGCAGATTGATACATGACGCTTTTCATCAGACTTCGAGCGAACTCTTTTCGCTTATTGAGCAACAGTTAATCCTAGAAACAATTCTTGTCAGTGGCGGTCAACACAAAATCAATATTTCGCTGCTCAAAAAACAAGCGAGAGACCTGGCGCCGTCCATACAACAAGATACTGACATTGACGCCTTGGCTAGACAGTTACTGCAGGTGGTTACTATGGGAGCGGCCCCAGCATGAGACGAGCAATAAACATTCAAAAAGATTTAGCTCAAATTCATACGATTGAAGATTTAACTGAAGTGTTTGAGAGTATCGCAAGTATGCGCATCGCCAAAATTCGCAACCGTGTAGTAGCAAGTAAAGAGTTCTTTGCTGAGCTATGGAAAACCTACCGCGGTCTTCGCATCAATCCCAAAGAACACTTGGCTCGTTCACGGCAAACCAAGAATGCTCGCCACGTTTTTTTAGCTGTTACCGCTGAAGGCAAACTCAGTGGGGGGATTGACGAGCAAATTATCAATACTATGCTCGATGCACATACCGACCCAGGCAAGATAGATATTATGGTTATCGGCTCGCATGGTTTATTACAGTTGAGACAGCGCAATATTGATGTCATTCAGTCGTTTCATCTACCCGTCAATGACCTCCATTTCAGTGTGGCTGATATTATTGAAGCGATTAACAGCTACTCGCAGATTTCAGTCTTCTACCAAACATATGATTCGCTTCGTGTCCAAAAAGTCGAACATATTGATCTCGTAACAGCCGTGCACGACCTAAGTGACGATGTCACCAAAGATACTGCAGTAGTAACAAGCCGCGATTATATTTTTGAACCAAATAGCGAGAAGATCATTGAATATATGGAGTCAGTTATGCTAGGAGTGGCCCTCATTCAGATCATTATGGAATCAAAGTTGGCTCAATATGCGAATCGTTTTAACACTATGAGCCGTGCCAAGATTCGGGCGCAGGAATTAACAAACGATTATCGGCGCCAGTACCACCGCGCTCGGCGTGCTGAAAATGACGAGCGACAAAAAGAAACGATTAAAGCGCTGCGAACAGGCACTGTGAGCCTGCTAAAAAGGACTGTATCATGAGCGTTATCGGACAGATCACGGCTATTAAAGGGCTGGTGTGTGAAGTTGCGCTCGTTGGTGAACGACCTGATCCCAAAGAGTTATTAGTACTGGCCGATAACCCAGCAGTACTCCTGGAAGTCGCCAGTTATCCCACCCCTTTTACAGCCCGCTGCATTAATTTAACGGGCAGCCAAGCCGTGCGTCGTGGTGCTGGTGTAGAAGCTGCGCGTAGCACTATCACCATACCAACCGGCAAAGATGTGTTGGGCCGCATTATGAATGCCCTGGGTGAACCACTTGACGGTGGTTCACCTTTGCCTGACGAAACCCGCCGAAGTATTTATAAGACACCAGCGATCGCTGATGGGCACGGGTCGCAACCAGAGCTACTCGAAACTGGCATTAAAGTTATTGATTTTTTCACGCCATTCGTCAAAGGTCGTAAAATTGGCATTATTGGCGGCGCGGGTGTCGGCAAAACCGTGCTGACTATGGAGTTAATCCATAATATTGCTAAAGACGATACTAAACTGGCGATGTTTGTTGGTATTGGCGAGCGTATTCGTGAAGGGCATGAATTATATATAACCTTAAAAGAGCGCGGAATTCTTGAAAAAACAGCAATGCTGATGGGTCAAATGCACGAAACACCAGCCCTTAGAGCGTTGGTGGGGCAATCAGCTGCCACCGTAGCTGAGTATTTCCGTGATGAAGAAAAGCGGGACGTGCTGGTGTTTGTCGATAATATTTATCGGTTTGTACAAGCTTCGAACGAACTGGCAACCAGTCTTGGTGCCACACCAAGCGAAGGTGGTTACCAGCCAACGCTTTTCTCTGAACTACGACGTTTGCAAGATCGCTTAACTTCTAACCAAAACGGTTCAATTACAGCAGTACAAGCGATTTACATTCCGGCTGATGACCTCAGTGACCCGGCCGTACAGGAGATTGCGCAACAGCTTGATTCGACCGTGGTGCTCTCGAGAACTGTAGCCGAAAGTGGCATCCGGCCATCGGTTGATCTTATTCGAACAGTGTCATCGCTCGTGTCGCCCGAAATCGTGGGCGATCGGCATTATGTGCTGGTGGCACAGGTGCAGGCGATTATGCAGAAATACGATTCGCTGAAGAATATTATCGCCATTATTGGCCAAAGTGAGTTATCACCTGAAGAGCGCCGTGATTATGAACGGGCTAAAAAAATAATTCAGTTTTTTTCGCAATCATTCTTTGTAACTGAGGAGCTAACTGGTGTAAAAGGTGAGTATTTTACAAGAGAGCAGACGCTGCAGGGAGTTGAGGAGATCTTGATATGAGACGCCGCAGCAGTGCAGCTGGCAGGCAAAAATCTATTGCAAGAAGGGGTCCTGTCACGCGGTCCGCCCCTAAAATTTTTTTCTTGAATACAAGAAAAAACATTTTTGGGAGCTGCCCCGCCGCGTGCCACCCCAGTTTGTCTGGATTTTTGCCTGCCAGCTGCACTGCTGCGGCGTCTCGAATCTGGAGTTTAACATGAAGCTGCCTGATAAAGCCAAAATCCATGTGAAAGTTATGTCCCCTACCCAGACGCTGTACAACGGAATGGCAACAGTCGTTTCTGCCACCAATGAGGTTGGGCCCTTTGATATTTTGGAGAATCATGCAAATTTCTTCTCACTACTCAACGAAGGCCAGATCGTTGTTAATAATGGTTTTCAGAACTTTACTTTTCCAATCACCAAAGGTATCATCAAGGTCACGAACAACACTGTAGTACTGTTTGTCGACATTGAGCCAGCCTATTTGGCTGAAAATACCGAATAGAGCATCAGCAATATTTACGAAGGGTAGGGGGTAGATTTTTCTTCACTATATACTGTATGATGACCAAAGATAAGGAGTATATCGTGGAACCGTCTAAACAACCTTCTACCGAACAATCAAAAAAAGCTTCTGGCTGGAAAATTACTGGCATCATCCTTCTCGTGCTGGGTGGACTTATGACACTTTCTGCACTGCGAACTTTTGCGTCACTAGAGAGTAGCAGCGACGGTGCCTACCAAGCTGGTAGGAGTATTGGCGTCTTTCTCGTACCTATCATTGTTATAGCCCTCGGCTATCTTTGTCTTCGAAAAGCAAAAAGTTAGCTCACATCATAAAATAGAGTGGTTAAGGATTTAGATTTCAATACAAGATATAACGTGGGTTAGTTTTATTATTTACAGAATTAAATAAATGAGAGTCCGCGATTACTTCTTACAAACTCCTTGCGTTTAAAAGCATAATCGTTATATAATTTTAGCAAGAGTATAAGCTCGAAACAAAAAAGTTTTTTAGAGGTGGAAGAATTACAGGTCCGTAACACTGGTGCTCAAGGTGCTGGCGCCCCCACCACTCAGTCAGCCTCTTTTCAAAATACCCTTCAATCCACAGCTCCTCAAGCACCACTACCCCAACAGCCCATTGCTCAAATCACACCCACGCAACCTGCCTACATACCCACTCCGACATCCCCCGCCCCTCCAACCAATTCTGTGCCGCCACCACCGCCATCAATGCGTCGCAAGCGTCACATACCGCCAATCATTAAGAAATACGCCTTCATCGCCTTACTATTGCTCGTTTTGGGTGGTGGCGTGTTTGCTGCATCCATTGTACAGCGCACTATTCAATCAAATAATGCCAGACAATCTGAAGCAGTTGACCCGGCAGGCCAGTTTGATACTCAGCAGTTACCACTTGGTGAACTAGCCAGTATTGGCAGCGTAACAGTTGAAGGTGACCGAACGTTAAGTATTAATGGTCAGCTTCGGGTCAATAATTCGCTGGTGCTGGTTCCGACAAGCCAACCAACGGGAGCTATTGCCGGACAAATGTACTATGATCAAAGTAAAAATGTCCTCTCATATTACAACGGGGACGAATTTGTTGACTTACTAGGACGAGAAAATGTGGTATTTAGTTTAGCTGGCCTCAGCGGCAACATAACTCTCGGTAATGGCTTGAATGCTGCGGGCGGTAGCCTATCAAATACTGGCGTTCTATCACTACAAGGTCAAAGCGGTGATGTTACCCTCACAAGCGGTGGCGGTATGGCCATTGATGGCACAACATTGACCAACACTGGCGTGCTAGCGCTTGGTGGCCAAAGTGGCATCATTAATCTGGGTAGCGGCCTTTCTATAAGCAACGGAATACTCAATAACACGGGCGTACTAGATGTCGTAGCTGGCACTGCCAATCTGGTGGTTACCAAAACAAATGGCACGATCACTATTAGTGATATTGGCGGCGGAGGTGGCGGCACCGTAGCTAGCCCAGGCGGAACGGCTGGTCGAATAGCCAAATTTACGGGAGTACAAACTATTGCCGATTCGTTGCTGAGTGAAAGTGGTACCGTCGTTACCGTGAATGGCGATCTTTCTGTGAGTGGTGCTTTGAGTTTGGGCACCCCCTTATCCGTAGGTGGTGGGGGCACCGGTGCTGGCACCGGTGCTGGGGCACGGGCTAATTTAGGTGCGGCAGCCAGTGGCGCCAACTCTGATATCACTTCCCTTTCTGGCCTAACCACGGCACTCAGTGTGTTACAGGGTGGGACAGGTGTCAGCTCACTTACCAACAATGGCGTAGTGATTGGCCAGGGTACTGGCGCTTTGGCCACCGTCACCGCTGGGGCGGCGGGACTCTGCTTAGTCTCGACTGCGGGCGCGCCAAGCTTTCAGATCTGCCCCGGCGGCGGGGGCGGTGGAGTTACTTCACTCAATGGCTTAACAGGCGGCCTGAGCATTGCAAACTCGAGCGGTCTGGGCACGACGATTACTATTGACGATGCTTCAACGACCGCCAAAGGTATCGCTCAGTTTAGCAGTACCAATTTCAGTGTCGCCAGTGGTATTGTTAACACTATCCAAAATATCAACGCGAGCGCGACGCCTACCTTTGCTGGTATCAACACCAACACTATCACCCCGAGCTCAACCCTAACCATTGGCGCCACTGGCCAAGCACTGGTCTTGCAAGGTAATACTTCAACCACGCTCAGTGCGACAAGTGGTATTAACAGCACAACCATCAGCTTCCAGACGCCCACCGCAAACGTGACGTATCGCTTTGCAACGGCAATTGCGGGTACCTACGATATTTGTACTACTGTCGGCAACTGTGCTGGCTCTGGCGGTGGCGTGACAACAGCAGGTGGCACAGCCAACCGGCTCGCTAAGTTCACCGGCTCGCAAGCTATCAATAACTCCACTATCACTGATGACGGCGTAACTGTTACAACAAGTGTCGACGCTATTATTCAAGGTGGTGATTTAACCCTGGGAACCACTGGCCAATTGGGTTCCATTGTTCTGCATGATGGTAATGGTCAGGCCACTACTCTGCAATCAGGTGATACGAGTAGCGACCTCACCTTTATCTTGCCGACCGTGGCTGGTGCAGCCAATCAGTGTATTAAAAAAGGCAGTGGTAACCAGCTCGTGTTTGACAATTGCGACGGCGGTGCCGGTGGTAGCAGTGCCAGCCTCCAAACTGCTTACAATAATGGCAATGGCATCACTACCACTGATGCACGAGATATTGACATTGTGCTTGCCAACACAGCAACTGATAGTAATTTTGACTTGCTCGTGGCTGATGGTAGCACCGGTTTTGTATCATTTAGCCGGGCTAATGGCACTGGCACGGCTGATCCTGCTCAAATGCTGCTCATCAATAATCTTGATACTGACCGTGCACTGCCCATCGGCCTCAACTTTCAGGCAGCTAGTGGCGGTATCACCACGGCTATTGATGCCAGCGATGCGGATATCGTGACAGCCCTGAATGTGGGCGGCAACGATATCGTGGGCACAACCGGCGCAATCGACTTTACCAATTTTGACGTGAGCGGTGCTGGCACAGTAACTGCCGCTGCCAACATTAACAGTACTGGTGGCGCGATCCAAACTAACTCAACCACACGTCTTGATAATAGCGGCAATTTGGTTAATATTGGCAATGTAACGCTTGCAGGTGCTATCTCGGGTGGCACGACCATTACGAGTTCGGGCACTATCAATACGACCGGTGGTGGGCTGCAAACTAATTCTACGACTCGAATTGACAGTTCCGGCAACCTAATCAATATTGGAAACGTAACGACAAGCGGTAATGCGAGCATTGGCGGCACGCTGGGGATTACCGGTGTCAGCACACTCAGTGGCGACCTTTTGGCTAACGGTAACACGACCATTGGTAACGCGGCTACCGATCGCCTAACTGTTACCGCCCAAATCCAAGGCGCTTCACCACTTGTCTTTCAAGGAGCAACTGATAATAGCTTCACTGCGACTATTGCCGTGATTGACCCAACTGCGAACCGTACTATCTCCTTGCCTGACGAAACAGGCACTCTCTGTTTGCAGAATTCGACAAATTGTGGGTTTGCGCTCAGCTCTGGATCGGGTAATTACATCCAAAATCAAAGTGCTGCAGATCAGACAGCTGATTTCCGGATTAGCGGCACAGGGCGAGCAAACACAGCAGTCTTAACTCCGCTATTGGATACCGCGAGCGCAGCGGTATTGAATATCGGCACTACCAACGCCACGGCTATTAATTTAAACAAGTCAACGGCAATCACCGGCACCCTCAGTGTCACGGGTACTATCAATTCGAGCGGCGGCAGCTTACAAACCAACAACACCACGCGGGTTGATAATTCTGGTAACCTTGTGAATATTGGTGCTATTACTGGCTCGGGCGCCCTGGCTTTACAAAGTGGCGGTGCCACTACTGTGACACTTGATGCTGGAGGTGCAGCGGGCATCAGCATTGGCACAACGAATGCCAATGCCCTCACCATAGCCCACGCAGGTATACAAACCACTATCCAAGGTTCAGCCACTTTTAACGAGCAAATTACCGTTGGTAATGGCTCAGGCAATGACTATTTGGAATTTGCTGAAGAAGCGGGCAACCCGGCCTGTGCCGCTGGCGATTATCGTGTCTGGGCGAATTCTAGCGATGGCCGCATTAAAAAATGTCAAAACGGCACGATAACTGACCTCGACACCAGCGGCGCCGGAACAGGTGTCACCTTACAGGACGCCTACACGAACGGTAATACTATCTCAACCACAAATGCTCGCGATCTCGCATTCACCCTTGCCGACACCGCGACCGACAGTAATCTAACCATTACCACAGCTACTGGCAGCACGTCGCAAAGCCGGTTCATTTTGGCTGACGGTGCGGGTACCACTCCGCCAACTGAATTAGTGCTCATTGATATGCAAGACACGAACTTAACCTTGGCCAATGGCCTAACAGTAGCGGCTGCAACCGGTGGTGTGATCACTGACGGAGTTGATGTATCGGATGCCGAAATTGTCAATGCTATTAATATTGGCTCGAATGATATTCTTTCGGGTGGAGTGAGTATTGCTTCGGCTGAGCTTAATTTGCTCGATGGTCATGATGTCGCCTTAGTTGATACGAATGACGCTGTTAGTACGGCTATCATTGGCACGGGCGCGCTCAACTCTGGTTCAATAACATCTGGTTTTGGCTCAATTGATACTGGTGCGGACACTATTAGCACGACTGGTGCAATAAATGCCGGCACGCTTAATACGAGCGGTACGACCACATTGAATGGTAGTCTGACCGCCAATGGCGACACCATTTTAGGTAATGCGACCACTGATCGTTTAACTATCACTTCACAATTACTGGGCGCCTCGCCGCTTGCTTTCCAGGGTGGCACAGACGACGCCTTTACGACAACCCTTGCCATCACTGACCCTACCGCTAATCGCACTGTCACACTCGGTAATGAAAGTGGCACAGTTTGTCTGCAAAATTCTACGAATTGTGGATTCGCTTTAACGAGCGGCTCCGGTAATTACATCCAAAATCAAAGTGCTAGCGACCAAACGGCTGATTTCCGGATTAGCGGAACTGGACGCGCTAATACATCGTTATTAACTCCATTACTCGATACAGCCACCGGGGTGGCGTTAACTATAGGTGGTACAGCAACAGCTATTAATCTTAACGAAGATACAACGATTACTGGCACATTGAGCGTAACCGGCACTATCAATACCAGTGGAGGCGTATTACAAACAAACGGCACGACGCGGATTGATACGAGTGGCAATTTAGTGAATATTGTTTCTCTTACGGCAAGTGGCAATGCAACTTTACAAGGCGGCACCGTTAATGTGGGTACCAGCTCGCAAAGTGGATCACTGGTACTGAATGACGGCTCATCAAATACTGGCACTTTGCAAGTTGCGGCTTTAGGACAAAATACTATCTATACCCTTCCCGACCCAGGCGGTGCTAATGCCACAATTTGTCTATCAACTGGTAACTGTGCTGGTTCTGGTGGAGGTGTGACCGGCAGTGGCACCAACAACCGGCTGTCTAAGTTTACGGCCACCGGTAGTACCATTGGCGACTCAACCATTACTGATGACGGTACGAGCGTCACGACGAGCGTTGACTTGATTGTGCAAGGTGGAGATGTAACCGCTGGCACCACGTCGCAGCTTGGTTCGTTCGTTTTACATGACGGCAATGGCCAAACCACCACTATCCAGGCTGGTGACTCTACGGGCAACCTTACTTTTGTGCTGCCAACTTCTTCAGGTGCAGCGAATCAGTGTATCAAGAAAGGCTCTGGTAATCAGTTGATATTTGATAACTGCGATGGGGGCGCGGGTGGTAGCAGCGCGACATTGCAAAGCGCCTACGATGCTGGTAATACTTTGACGACAACTGATGCGCGCAACCTCAATGTTACACTCGCCAACACGACGACTGATTCGCTCTTTAACGTGTCAGTTGCTACTGGTAGCACTGGCTATTTTGCAGTCAGTCGTGCTGATGGCGTAGGTACTGCCGACCCTGCTCAACTGGCTCTCATTGATAATCTTGATACAGACCGAGCCCAGCCAATCGGCTTGAAGATCCAATCAGCAGGTGGTGGCCTCACCACGGCTATCGATGTCAGTGATGCCGAAATTGGCACTGCTGTCAATATTGGCTCTAATGATATCTTAACCAGCGGTGCAACCATTTCAGCGGCCGAACTAGACCTACTCGACGGCCACGATGTCGCTTTAGTTGACACGAATGACGCTGTTGCGACTGCAATAACAGGTACAGGTGCGCTAGGTGTAGGTTCAATCACCTCTGGTTTCGGTTCGATCGATACTGGTGCGGACGCTATTAGCACGACTGGTGCTATCAGTGCTGGCACGGCAAGTATTAGTGGCAATACGACTGTCGGCGGTACATTGGGAGTAACTGGCCTCACCACACTCAATGACCTCCTCGTTAATGGTAGTGCCACACTCGGGGATGTAAGTACCGACTCTCTCACCGTTTTGGCAACAATCTCAGGTGGTAATCCATTCGTTTTTGAAGGTCTTACCAATGACGCCAATGAAACTACTTTGGTTATTACCGACCCCACTGCTGATCGTACGGTTACTTTTGGAGATGAGTCTGGAACTATCTGTTTACAAAACTCTACGAATTGTGGGTTTGCGCTCAGCTCTGGATCGGGTAATTACATCCAAAATCAAAGTGCTGCAGATCAGACAGCTGACTTTCGTATCAGCGGCACCGGAAGAGCTAACACGTCGTTACTCACTCCTCTGTTAGATACAGCCACAGCAGTAGCTTTAAATATTGGCACCACAAATGCAACGGTGATTAACTTGAACCAAAATACAACACTTGCGAGTGGCAAAACTTTAACCGTACAAGGGGCTGCCCTCTTCCAACCAACAGTCGATGGCACTAGTGTCTTTAATGTTAAAACAGCACTTGGTAATAATGTCTTCACTGTGGATTCAGCAAATGGCAGAGTCGGCATCAATCTTGGCAGCAATAATACACCTAGCCTCGCCAATGAAGGCCTTGAGATTAAAGGCGCTCTTAAACTCTCAGGGAGTGCCACACAAATAGATAACTTCATCACCCCCTTAGGTACTACTGTGCAAACAAAGATTAATATTCCACTTTATAATCCAGCTGCTTTTGGTCAGTTAGTAGCCATGGGCTTACCCTCGACAGCCGCCTCAACCACTCGAGCTCTTACCTTATTTGATGCACGCAGTGGCGCCCATCAACCAACCTTAGGGATAATTAGCCCTAACGAAAATCAAATCTTTGGCCTGTCATGGGACGGTTCTAATACCACCAGCTTGCTTAAAACCAGCGGCGACAATGTGGCTTTGCAAGCCAATAGTCTGAATCTTTTAACAGCTAAAAACAATGGCGGAGCGGCTAATGTTGGTATCGGCAATAACGCCACTGGGGGTTACCCACTTGATGTGACCGGCGATGTCAATACTTCTACCCAGTACCGAATCGGTGGAACCGTCATTTGTACGTCAAGTGGTTGTACACCAGCGGCTGGTTCAAATAATTACATCCAGAATAGTACCGCTCCTCAAACTGCTAATTTTAATGTCGTCAGCGCCGCAGCTGGCAGTGTCACCGCTACTATACAGGGAGCAGCGAGCCAAAGCGCTACTATTTTAGAAGTCAAGGCCAACGGCGTCTCTAATCCGCTCTTTAGTGTTGGCAGCAGTGGCGCGGCTATTTTCCGGAACTCAAGTAACGCGACGACAGCTTTTCAAATACAAAATAGCACTGGCGCCTCACTCTTTAGCGTCGACACGACCAATACATTAGTGAGAGTACCTACTGTAGGGTCGGATGCCACTTTAAGCTCAGCGACTGGGGCGATACAGATCGGTGCCGATAACACCTCTAACCTCGCATTTGATGACAATGAGATTATTGCGCGCAATAATGGCGGTGTTGCCACACTCTTCTTACAAAACCTAGGTGGTGGCTTAACAGTGAATGCTAATGCAGCCATTTTTCAAAATAACGTCAATGGTACCACCTCTTTCCAAATACTTAACGCCGCTGGTACCAGTGTCGCAACTGTTGATACAATTGACGGAGAGCTAGAGCTAGGCCAGGGGAGCACGCTCACCGGTACTATGTTATTTAGGAATGCAACCAATGGCAACGTTATCACCCTCAGCTCTACTACTCCTACCGCAAACCGTGCCATCTTGTTGCCAAACGAAGCAGGTACTATCTGTTTGCAAAATTCTACCAGTTGTGGTTTTGCGACAACAAGTGGCTCTGGAAGTTATATTCAAAATCAAAGCGCAAGCGATCAGACTGCAGATTTTCGTATTAGTGGCAGTGGAAGAGCAAACACATCACTGCTGACGCCACTGCTTGATGCTGCGACTGCAGTAGCTTTAAATATTGGCGGCACCGCCACTGCTATCAACTTGAACGAAGATACAGCTGTCACGGGCACTTTAAGTGTAACCGGCGCAATTAACTCAAGTGGTGGTACCCTGCAAACCAATAGTACGACGCGCATTGATAACTCCGGTAACTTAGTGAATATTGGCACTGTCAACGGCCAGACTATCTCCAGTGCCGCAAGCTTTACAGGCACTGTCGCCGTTACGACCCTTGGCAGCGCTGGCTCAACAGCTGTATGCCGCAATGGCTCAAATCAATTAGCGACCTGTGCGAGCAATCCTACTAGTGTAACGCTCCAACAAGCATATGATGCAGGCAATACAATTACTACCACCGATGCCCGGAGCGTCAGTATCGCCTTGGCCGATACTGCAACTGATTCTAATTTGTTGATCGATCTGCAATGTGATACATCGTGTGGCTCAAACGGTCGATTTGCCATTCAAGATGACGGCACTGATGTCTTCAGTATTGCCCCGACGGGCGCCGCACTCTTTAAAAATACTTCTACGACAGCTCTACAAATACAAAAGGCAGACGCGACCACAGTTTTGACCGTTGATACTTCCAATAGTCGTGTGGGCATCGGTAACCTCACGCCAAGCGAAGCATTGCATGTAGATGGAAAGCTTCGCTTTGTCGCCACTGAAACCGTCTTTACTGGTAATGCGAAATTATTTGTGGGCACGCAACCAGACACAAGCGCGCGCGGCGGCCTGAATGGCACCTCACTGACAACTATTGCTGACTATGGTAATGGCACTAACGTTCAGGGTATCGTCATGCAATGGGGTGGCACTACTGACGCTGGTGGTTTTAAGATCAGTGATGACGGCCTGATACTTTGGGGATCAGGTGACGATAACATCTTCCAGGTGATTGACGAAGATGCAAATGCTACCCGTTTTATCATCGAAGATGGGGGTGATGTCGGCATTGGTTTGGCTTCGGCAAATTCTAAACTTGATGTAGCTGGTGATGTTAATATTTCCAGCGGGTCAGCCTACAAAATTAACGGTAGCGATGTCTTAGAAGCAGACAGCTTGACTTTCACTGCCGCCACCAGCGCACTTATTCAACCAGCAACCAGTCAGGCTTTAAATATCACCGCCCATGCCACGAGCACCTGGAGCACAGACAGCGGCAATCTTTTTGTACGAGCAGCAAGTACCAATACATTAGATCTCGACACCGGAGGTGCAGGCACTGTCGCGATTGGCAATGCTAATGCGACGACAATTAATATGGGTAATAATGCCATTGCTCACACCATCAACATCGGTACCGGTGCCGCCGCTCAAACAGTCACACTGGGTAGCACCAATAGCACTAGCACAACTACCATCCAAGCTGGTACGGGCAATCTTAATCTCTCCACTAACTCAGCTTCAGCAAGTATCATTGCCAAATCGAGCACTAATGGTAGCAACGCGTTCCAAGTACAGAATGCAGGCGGAACCCCTGTATTAAAAGTTGATACTATTAACAGTCAGACGCAGGCCAGGGCTGGTGCCGACAGCGCTACACTCGGCAGTGAAATGATCACCAGTAACAACTTTAGTACTAGCTGGACGGGAACAGGCTGGACCTTAGGTGCAAGCAGCGCCACCCACACCAGTGGTACAACCGCGCTCTCACCCACTACACCGCTCACCGTTGCTGCCAATACTGGCTATTTAATCACCTTCACGCTCGCCAGCACTACTACTGGCACATTAACACCTGGCATCGGTGGAGTGAGTGGTAATGGGGTGAGCAGCAATACTACCCATTCGCAAGTAGTCTATACGTCAGGCACTGGTAATCTTACCTTTACACCAACTTCTGATTTCAATGGGACAATCTCGGCTGTCTCGGTAAAACAACTTACCGTCTACGAAGCAACACTCGCTTTACAAGACTCTACCGGTGTTAATGCTCAGTTATTTAGAACTGGTAAGTGGGACACCCATAATATATTCCTCGGTGCTGCTTCTGGCCGCTATAATATACCTAACTCTGGCGACTCCAGTGGCTACGGCAATACAGCTGTGGGCAGTTACTCACTCGCCAGTAACACGACCGGCAAATTCAATACCGCTATCGGTAATTACGCACTTCAAGGCAACACCACTGGTGTTGATAATTCAGCTGTTGGCCGTAACGCTTTAAACAATAACAGTATAGGAAGCTATAATACGGCCTTTGGGAGTGCTTCGCTCTACAACAATACTAGCGGCTCTAACAATACAGCCTTTGGCCACTATTCTCTTAACGGCAATAATACTGGCTCTAATAATACGGCGATGGGCTATTATGCTGGTTTTAATGATCTCGACGGTTTCTATACTTTCAGCAACTTGCAAAATAGTACCGTGCTTGGCTCGTACGCTCAGGCTCAGGCCAGCAACACGTTCATACTTGGAGGTGCCGCGAGCAATGCGGTCAATGTCGGCATTGGCACGACAAAGCCAGATAATGTATTTAGCGTGTCTCCTGTTCAATACAACACTGGTACCGCCAGCCAAAGTGGCACCACAGTTACCGGCAGTGGCACGACTTTTACCGCCGCAATGATTGGCAGCAAGATTATCTTTGCCAATGGTACAAGCGCGACCATCACCGGTTTTACCAGCGCTACTTCACTAACAGTCACTCCGTCGCAAACCGTCGGCAGCCAAAATTATCGAATTCATCGCCAGGGCTTTCAAGTCACCAGCGCTGGTTTTGTCGGTGTTGGCACCAGCGCACCAAGCAACGCTATACATGTTGACCAAGGAACTTCTACAGCTTCATTTATATCATTTACCGCCGGAACCACTACTGGCACGACAAACCTAGATGGCACAACACTCGGTATAGATGCATTCGGCTCCGCCTTCCTGACGAATTGGGAAAACCAAGCCATGTTTTTTGCTACCAACTCAACAGTAAGATTAAAGTTAACCGCAGCCGGTAACGTAGGTATTGGCGACAATATTGAAGCCGTTGACGCCGTCCAAATCGATAAAGGGGTCGGTGCGAACGGTCTGATACGATTTACAGTCGGCACGACAACCGGTACGACCAATACTGATGGTTTTGTGACAGGGGTAGACCTAAATGGTGCAGGGTATGTATATAATTATGAGAATCTGCCAGTTCATATCGGTACCAGTGGATTTGCTCGAATAAGAGTAGCGGGTGGTGGTAATGTCGGTATAGGGCCTGACGCCACGACTTTTACAGCTGGTCAAGAACTCGAGGTAAACGGCGATATCCGCCTTGATGCAAATGGTACTGCCACCACAAATGGCCTGTGCCACAGTGGCGCTAATACCACTACCACTTTTGCAGACCGTGATATTGTGGCTTGTAGTGCCGCTCCTTCTGACATTGCTGAGTGGTACGAAACCAAGCAGGGCGTTGAAGCTGGTGACCTCGTAATGACAACCAATGAAACGTTTACCTATGATGAAGAACTTTTCAATCCTACCACTGGCGAACCCACCGGCCAGCACGTCGACCACACTATCTCGGTGCTCGGCAAAGGCAGTAACACTCAATCGGGGCGCACTATGGGTATCGTCTCTACCAGCCCATACCAAGTATTCGGTGAGTCAGTCAAAGAAGCAACTCATGTTAAAAATCCGCGGCCAATTGCCCTCAGCGGCCGCGTACCGCTCAAAGTAACTAACGAAAATGGCGCGATCGCGATCGGCGACCCGCTTACGGCTTCGTCTACTCCTGGCCATGCCATGAAAGCCACCAATCCAGGCATGATCGTTGGTTATGCTCTTGAAAACTTCACCGGTACTAATGGCAAGATTAATACCTTCGTAGAAATTGGCTATTATGCGCCTCCGGCTGCTGGCACACAAGGTGGTGCTAATCAGACTATCCAAAATGGTGGCAACGCCGACCTGTCTAGCCTGAATGTCAGTGGCCAGACAACCCTCAACCGTTTAACCGTAACTGGAGATGCCATATTCAAAGGCAAAGTAACTGTCAAAGAACTAACCGTGCAACAAGACCTCCGCATTGAAGGCCACTTGGTTGGTGGCGGTAACACTCCTATTATTAGCGCCCACCAGGACGTAACAGCCACCATTGATGGCACTGACACAGCAGGCAGCATTACCGTGACAGCCGAGGCAGCAATCTCGGGGGAATTAGCGCAAATTACCTTTGCCAAAGCTTACGCTAACACACCTCGCATCAGCATTACAGCAACGAACGCGGCCGGTGCGAAACTACCGGTCTACCCTGAGAAGACAGCAACCGGCTTTAAATTGCGCACTGACGCATCGCTCACCAAAGATACTGTATATAGCTATGACTTTATCGTTATCCAATAATCATTTGGATAAAAATCTAAAAAGGAGGAGCCTATAATCAATGACATTTACCCAAGGTAGGCTTTTAACTAGCTATACAGGCTTATTTATTAGCTTACCTCTTCAGCTTGTTGATTAAGCATGTTTAGGTTAGTCGTTATAGGATGACGCTGCAATTGATCAGCCATAAAAGTTAAATTCTCCACCATAAACCGAGCTGTGCGATTCGTATAGAGATGTTTGTCACCACCAGCTTCAATATAGCTGGGTCCAGGACCAGCCTCGCCCACCCAATAACAATCGGCATTTGGTGGAATCGTGCACCCTAAGTGCGTGAGATTAAATAGCGTATGAGCAGCTACATTGTGAGCACCGTCTTCATTACCAGTCACAATCACACCGGCTACTCTGTTATATAGTGGGTATTGGCCATTTAGTTTATCTGCTTCCGCATACGTACCATCAAGCCGCTCCATAACCAATTGAGTCACCGACCCGCGTACACCAAACCAAATTGGCGAACCAATAATTAAAATGTTACAAGTTTTGATTTTTTCAAGAATCTTTGGCCATTCGTCGCCCTCACCTTCATCAGAACTAACGCCAAAATGCACCTTATAATCTACCACCCGGATAATTTCAGTCTCAACATCTTTTAATTGAAATAGTGTTGCCACCTTTTTAATCAACGCTTCAGTATTTGAAACGCTCGGCGATTTCTTTAATGTACAATTGAGAAAAAGCGCTTTCAATGCCATGATATACCGTCCCTTCGCTTTTTAATAGTAGCAAATGAGTGGGTCTAATGAGTATAATTCTGGATTTTTAAAGGGAATAAGTGCGCATACAACTGCACAATAAAGTTTTCTTTAACAGGATTATGTGACGTTATAATGATTTTTCATGTTAGAATGATCACCTGCCCTTACACGGTAGATGATCGTTTGTTTTTAACGTTACGCATTGTTTACGCTCATGCTTGAGTCGGCTATAGTAAGTGGAGCATTATGATACGAAAGCCCTTAAACACTGATGGTTTCGTTATTCCTCGGCGATCGCGGCCTGAAGCGCATACTCGTCTTGATACTATTAACCATACGTCGGTTTCTTTGCCCTCTGTTAAACCATCGATTGATCGCTCCAACATACGCGCCCACAATCCAAGCGCGCCTACGCTTCCGCCACTTGAAATTCCTGAGTCTTCAAAAGATCAACAAACCAAGAAAAGGCGCTTTAGTTTTCGCAAACCATCACGCAAAACAATTAAACGCACATTGATTGTATTAGCCCTTCTTATTGCAGTAATATTTGGTTATTTTGCGTACAAGATTTTCATTACTGGTAACCAAATTTTTAAAGGTAATCCGCTTAATGCTATTTTATCTCAAGGCAAAGAGCTCAAAATGGATACCAATGGTCGTACCAATATTCTCATTTTTGGCACGTCCGAAGACGATCCCGGCCATGACGGCGCTGATCTTACTGATTCAATGATGATCGTCAGCATTAATCAAAAAACTAAGGATGCTTTCCTTGTCAGCATCCCCCGTGACTTCTATGTCGACTATGGCCTAGCTTGTCCGAGTGGTTATAAGGGTAAAATTAACGCTACCTACCTTTGCCATAAAGAAGATGGCGAAGATACGGCGCAAACAGCGCTGCGGCAGAAGGTTGGTGAAGTCTTTGGCCTTGATATGCAGTATAGCGTGCATATTAATTACACGGTGCTGCGTGAAGCAGTTGATGCCGTCGGCGGTATTACAGTAACTATTGAGAGTACTGATACTCGTGGCATCCTAGATCGTAATTTTGACTGGGATTGTCCGAAAGGCAGAAATACCTGCTACAACGTAAAGTACCCTAATGGCCCCGCTACCCTCAATGGCAAACAAGCCCTCTACTTAGCAAGAGCACGCGGCGCCGACTTAGAGGGCCGTACCTATGGGCTAGAGCAAGCCAACTTCGATCGGGAGGTCTACCAACGCAAAATTCTGGTTGCTCTTAAAGATAAAGCAGCAAGCGCAGGCACACTGGCTAATCCCGTCGCTGTCAATAATTTATTAAATGCGCTTGGCAATAATGTGCGCTCAAACTTTGAGGCGGAAGAGATTAAGACATTAGTCAAGCTTGGTCAAGATGTTAAAAATGAGAATATTCGTTCTATCTCACTGAATGATAAAGACCGTCCGCTTGTCACTACTGGCATGATTAATGGAGAGAGTATCGTCAAAGCAATCCCTGGTCTGTTTGATTACAGCGAAATTCAGCGCGTGGTTAAAGCTTACTCAACTGGCGACTTTGCTTTTCTAGAAAACGCCACCATTGCCGTACTTAACGCCACCGAAACACCAGGCGTTGCTCAAACTAAAGCCGATGAGTTAAAACGAGAAGGCTTGACGATCGACACAACCGGTAATGCCCCCAGCACCGTCAATACTGCGCCCATCCAACTCATTGATCAAAGCGCTGGTAAAAAACCTGAAACGTTGAAAAAACTTGAGAAAGTTTTGAATGTTAAAGCTACTCCTACTGTTCCGACTGGTGTAGGCTCAGATGCAGACTTTATTATTATTGTTGGGTCAAATTCCACTGCTTCTCATTAAGACTAGTCAAATATTGCCCCCACCACACCTACTTCTTCTGTTTCCAGGGACTCGACCTTCCCGGGAGGAAGGCAGCGAGCTTTTGCGAGCGGACTGTTTCTCTGGAAACAGAAGAAGTAGGTGTGGTGGGGGCAATTTGTTAACCTATTCTAGATTGTGATAATGTTGTAATACTTTGCCAGATTAACTGCAAAGAGAACATCCCTCCTAGGAAGGAGTTGAGTAGTCATGGCTAAGCTCAGGCTTCTGTGCTTGGTCATTGTTGCCGCTGTGATCACTAGCTGTGCCACTGGAACTGGAATTGGGGCTGGTTCTAGTACGAGTACTCCTGTCCTCATAACCGTCAAGTATATCGCCTCAACACAAGGCTCTGGCGAACTAAACTATTTCGACGGTACCAGCAACAAAACAGTGATGTTTGAAAACTCCATTACAAAAGAGGTTAGCCTCGCTGGAGATGCCTCTATGACAGTCCGAGGGTTGAACAGTAGCTGCAGCATGACCAACCATGACGGTACGGTGAGTTACGGTGAGGCTTCTACTTCGGGTGTCGTACAGGAGAATACAGCCTCCTGCTCTTGCGACTATGATGAGCTTCTGAGGCGAAACCAATAACTCGCCTGGCCGCCACCTAGGCAGTGGCTCAACTGGGTCACTGCCTAGGTGGCTTTTTTTGGCTACATTATTTTACACTTAATTTTGTAAATTCAGGCTTCACGAGTACCGCGCCACCAGCTCGCTCTACATGTTCCCAGCGGCCTTCTTTTTCTTCTGAAGAAAAAAGCGCTGGTATGTTACCGAGAGATTTTAACAACGCAGCTAACTCAACGATTGTTAAAATGTACATTAATCCATAGGCAATTGGCACTCCTGCTACAAGGCGAAGCTTACTCAGTTTAGTTTCAGAACTTTCCAGCGCAATGTTAAGTGCTACGTAGGCAGTTATAATGGCATACACGCTCAGCAGGGAGCGGCTGTCACCGTGCAGATAGGCTATGATAATAACAAATGTAAACATCAGTGGCTCCAGCAATAAGGCAAACTCACCGATAATCGCGTATGGCAAATTAAACCAGGTTAAGCGCTTGTCATACCGACGCTCCCCGCTCAAAAAAAGCAATCGGTGTTTTACAAAACTTTGCATACGGCCATATTTCCAACGAAAACGCTGCTTAATAAGTGAGGGCAATGTCATAACCGCCTCTGTATAGGCAATCGCGTCTGCAGCATAGTTGATGGCTTGCCCTTTATTACCATTGTGTACAATCAGCTTTAGGGTGAAGTCAATGTCTTCGGTGATGGTGTCAGTATCATAAAATTTCACCGCCTGAACCGCCTTCTTGCGAAACGTCGAGCCCACCCCGCCGATAATGTATTCCATATTCATTACTGTCAGTGCCCGCTTTAAGCGATAAGAAATAAGGTATTCGATGCGCTGCGCCAGACCAATCAAACGATCATCGTCCAACACTTTAACATTGGCAGCCGAAGCTATAACCTGAGGTTTAGCAAAATGACGCACCATGTTTTCAATGGCGTGTCGCTCTAGTAGCGAATCAGCATCAAGCACCATAACCAGTGAGCCTTTGGCATGAGAGCGAATGGCATTATTAATAGCTGCCGCCTTGCCCGCATTTTTTTGATGTATAATTTTGAGGTTTTTATAATCATGCTTTCGCTTAAAATAGCGAAGTTTACTCAGTGTACGGTCTTTTGAACCATCATCAACGACAATAATTTGTTTGTAGCTATACGTATTTGCTAAAACTGACTCAACGGTTCGAATAATACAAAGCTCTTCATTATAGGCCGGTATAACCACACTTATCCAAGGACGATATGGTTTTGTAGTGGCCCGGCGTTCGTCCCGATATCTTCTATATTGTTTAATTTCATACCAATCGGTTGCCACTAAAAAAATCCCCATACGGATTAAGCTCATAACTGCCAGCACAATAATAAGTAACGTCATGAATTCTTGCATTATTGTACTACTCCCTCAAACTGAAATTTTAACAAGCGACGATATTCATTATTGAGACCTTTACAGGTAATTAACGTAAGCCGCTTACTGTCTGTTTCGGCCAACACCGAAAGGTTAGTTGGCAGCACAGTGTCGTCGCCTATATATTGATACACTAATTTAACACCTTTTTCTGTCGTGATTATCAATATATCTTTCGTCACAATATCTTTCGTCACACCTAAAACCGAAGCGCTGGCGTGGCCATAGAAAATAGTATGAACTGCTGGTTTGCCATC
This sequence comes from Candidatus Saccharimonadota bacterium, assembly GCA_029288315.1. Taxonomy (GTDB): domain Bacteria; phylum Patescibacteriota; class Saccharimonadia; order Saccharimonadales; family EFPC-124; genus JARIHL01. The sequence goes on along the minus strand of JARIHL010000060.1, from coordinate 15,891 downwards.
AATGAGCTTCTGACCAGCCTGAATCCATTGCACTTCTTTGTCTGCCACTGTCCAGCTCGCTAAGTCTTCACTGTAACGACCCTCTGTAACGGGTAAGATTTTTTGCTGACGCACAAAGACTATTGAAGCCGGCTGGCCAATAGTCTGTTCGGCAATTGGTTGAATAGTAGGAGTTATCGTTTGAGCCACGCGTTCGGCAGCTCTATGGCTACGCCAGTCATGGCTCAATGCCGGAGCGGCCAAGAAAAAAGCTAATACGGCATAGGCAATCAGTAGCTTACTAACGTAAAGTAACGTTTTTCGCTGAAACAACATAATGAAGCTCGCTATATTTAGCGGACCATAAAGCGCGAAACATACACCACTACTCTTGAGAGAATAGCCACAGCACCGACACCGATAGCCACTAAAGCTACGATTGTCAGCGTTTCATTACCGCCCGTAAAAGGCAGCGATGTTGCACCAACGGTACCTGTTATAACAGGGCCAACACTACCGCGCCCTGCTGTTGAAGAAATAGACATAAAAACTCCTTAGCATTAAAGGTTCAGCTACCTCCAACCGCTCACAAGAGCAATTCCTTACCGTTTGTTTGATCAAGATAATACACTATTTTTATATTTTTGTAAATAATATTACATAAAATTTATGAGTTTTCGGCTACTCAGCAGCTTTCTTCAGACAAATACCCAAGTCTTTAGGCGGAAATACTCATTATTGGCCATCATAGCCTGTTAGTTTAGAATTTTTTAATACTTCAAACACTTTACGAACTAAATAATATGTAATAATTCTTATATTTCATAAAAATTATCTTTGATAGGCTCAAGCTTGTATGGGAAATCCTACAACCGCTCTAGGTTTTATTTTTTATACCCGAAAACGAGAGACTACCATATAACTAACGCAGGAAAGTGAGCAATCGTAACTAGCATGAAAAAGTCACCTCGCCTCTATCTATTAATTATTGGCCTGTGGCTTGGATTAATTGGCTTAACGTTCCTCCCGCTCCTTGTCGAAATACAACGGTCAGATGATTATGGGGTTGGAGTTATGACCCTCGTTATAACGAGTAGTGTCTTTATTGGTTATTTTTGGCTTAATGGTACAAAAGATATCGTCTATACCATGTATTATTATTTGAACAAAAAACAACTCCTCCGAACACCTAGAAAACATTTCTGGAAAATCTCTAAGGGTAACCAGCAGCCTTATGTAGTTTTGGTATATTGTACCTGTAACGACTTCAATGGTGCCAGCTTGCTGGCGAGTATGCAACAAGACTATCCAAATTATGATGTAGTAATTCTAGATGATTCGAAAAAAGAATCATATATAGCACAGGTGGATGCCTTTGCCAAAGAGCATAACATTCACGTGATCAGGCGTAATAATAACGTTGGTTTTAAAGCTGGCAATTTAAATAACTTCTTAATGCGCGCTAATTTTGATTACTTCGTCATTTTGGATAGCGATGAAATCATTCCTTCAGATTTTGTGTGGCGTAGTCTCGACTATTTTGCCGCTTATCCAAAAGCGGGCATTGTGCAAGCCAACCATGTGGCCACTCGTAATGTGAACGAATTTATGAATTTATTTGCTATTGGCGTAAACTCTCACTGGTTAACGTATCAAGCTGCTAAGCATTATCACGGCTTTCTGTCGCTTCTTGGACATGGCGCTATGGTAAAACGAGAATGCTACGAAACTGCAGGCGGTTTTCCTCATCTCGTCGCAGAAGATTTATGTTTTAGTATTGAAGCCAGAAATCATGGTTACTTTACCGTATTCGCACCAGATATCATTTGTGAAGAAGAATATCCAATTAATTATCTGGCCTTTAAAAAACGGCATTCCAAATGGACTCAGGGCAATATGGAATTTATTAAAAAATACACGGGCAAGATTGTTCGCTCACGCATGACGTGGTTTGAAAAGATGGATATTGTGTTGTTTACCTACAATCTGCCACTGACAGCTTTTTTCGCACTCTATGTCATCATTAATGTGATTGCCTTACCATTGCTTGGTTATAGCCTCACCTATCCCGCATGGCTGCTGATTCCGACAATCATATTTTTGATTGCGCCGATGCTCAACGATATTATTTTTTACGCTGGTACCTTGAGCCCCTTCCGACTTCTGTGGTACCTGGCACATAGCATGTTGTTGTATGGTTCAATGTTCTTTATTAGCTTAAAGTCTTCACTAAAATCGATATTTAATAAATCAATATTTTTGGTTACCCCAAAAGACCATTATCAAATCTCTTTTTCGGAAGCCGTGAAAGCCAATAAGGCCGAGTTACTGTTCGCGATTGCAATTCTCGGCATTTCAATTATCTGCAATCAAAGCCCTCTGCCAACACTACTCATTGCCCTTCCCGCCCTATCAAGCGTCTACTTAACTCTTATTTCAAATCGCTCTTCGTTGGCACTCCAAGAAGCTGACTCGAATAGCCAAACATAGACGCATTCCTATTGCTATACTAGAACCTATGTTCAAAATTACTTTTATCACTGGCAATCAGGCTAAAGCCGACTATTTGGCCAAGTATCTTGATTTTCCAGTCGATCATCACAAATTAGATCTAAATGAAGTTCAGTCTTTAGATTTGTATAAAATAGTTGAGCATAAAGTACGTCAAGCTTATGAGATCATCAAAAATCCAGTGCTTGTAGAGGATGTTTCCCTAGAGTTTACAGCGCTGGGCAGACTACCAGGTCCTTTTATTCGTTATTATATTGAAGAGGTGCCGTTTGAGACTATCTGCCGTACATTAGACGGATTAAATCGGAGTGCAATTGCCAGATGTATGTTTGGCTACTTTGACGGTGAACGGTTAGAATTTTTCGAAAGTAGTATGAATGGTACAATTGCTGAGCATCCTGAAGGAGAAAACGGCTTCGGTTGGGACAAATTATTTATCCCGAAGGGATATTCACATACAAGAGCCTCACTTAACGAAAACGATGATAAAACTACTTATCTTACAATAAAACCATTTGCTCAGTTGAAGGCTTTTCTTGAAACCATAGAATAATTTGATTTTAGCGAATGGCTTATTACTCATAGAACTGATCTAATTTTGCGCCAAAATAGCTGATGGATCTTGTTTTGCGGCACGGTACGCTGGATACAACCCCGAAACCGCTCCAAAGAGCACGGTCAACCCCACACCGCCGAACAGCAGCCACCACGGCATAGAAACTACGTCGACAATGGCTAAGTTTTGAGCTGTCAACAGTAAAGCAATCTGACGGTTCACCAGCTGGGCTACTATAAAGCTTAGCCCTACACCAATCACGCCACCACATAAACCAAGCAAACAAGCCTCGGCTAAAAATAGCTGGGCAATTGTCAACCTTCTAGCACCACAAGCTCGCCATACGCCAATAGCATAACGCTGTTCAGTCACCGACATCAGCATTGTATTGACTACTCCCAGCGAAGCGGCAATGAGCGCAATGAGCGAGACTGCTCCCAATCCAACCCAAATAATGGTCGATACCTGCATCAGTTGATTTAGTTGAGCGAGGGTTGAAGTAGCGCCAAATCCCATATCATCCACTCCATCCATTACTTGCTGCACGTGTTGAGATGCATCAACTTTAGCGTAAAGATGTGTGTAGCCGTCTTTGGTTATCTGATCATCAGTTTTTATGACGCTTCCTTGCCTACTATGGTGTGCTCGCACTTGGCGCGCCCAATGCATCGGTATGAACAAAGTATTTTCATCGCTCCCGCGCTGGGTGACGCCAATAATAGTCGCCTCTAATTTAGTTGGTGTTTGTGCAAATTGCTTTAATTCTTGTTCAGTAGCGTTCATTCTTGGTAATGAAGCACCCTCACCAATGTAGCCGTTTTGAGTGGTGACAGTCAGCTTTTTGCCAACGAGCATTTGGGGAACATCCCCAAAACCAAGTTCTTTTGCATAGGTATAACCAATAATAACCACTCGCCGTTCATCGTCCGGCTGGAAGAATTCACCAGCTGCCAAGGGACGCTGAGTGGCTTCATTTGTCACAATACCTTGTGCCTGCGTTGCAAAAGCTTCATCGCTTCCCTCTATAACAAATGAGTGGAACTCCCAAATATGAGTAGCTGGTGCCACCGTACTCACATTTTCAATATTTTTTATTTTTTCAACGCTGAGTTCATCCAATTTATTTTCGCTGTTGCTGATTTTTTGAGCACCGCCGAATAAACTTCCGGCAGTTGCTTTATTAGGCGTAACGATAACACTAGTAAGCGAATTGTCGATGTTTAATATATTCTTCACTGCCTGTTGCATACCGAGACTGATTGCAGTAAGTGTAACCAAAATAGTAGCACTAATGGCCATGGCAATAATGGTAAGGCTGGAGCGAACCTTTTGCCGACGAATATTTTTTTGGGCAATTGCCAGATAGTCACGCACCTTCATGAACAAATACTCCTTTGTTTGGCAAAGAAACAGTCCGCTCGCAAACAGCTCGCTGCCTTCCTCCCGGAAAGGTCGAGTCTTTGCCAAACAAAGGAGTATTTGTTCATGAAAGCACCTCCCGCGTTTTACCATCCTGTATATGAATAATGCGATCTGCTCGCTCTGCCAGCTCGGCGTTATGGGTTACCAACAATAAGGTTACACCTTTTTGACGATTCAGCTGTTCTAGAATAGTAATAATCTCTTCGCCGCGCTGCGTATCAAGGCTGCCAGTTGGCTCATCAGCAATGAGTATATTTGGCTGAACGGCGAGTGCTCTGGCAATACTTACTCGTTGCCGTTGCCCACCTGAGAGTTGGGCAGGAAAGTGGTGTAATTTTTGTTCGAGGCCCATAGTCGTAAGGTAGTACTTCGCTTTTTGTTCACGCCCCTGCTGGTCCATACCAGCTAGTAGCAACGGTACTGATACATTCTCGAGGGCCGTATAATCAGGCAACAAGCTAAAATTTTGAAATACAAAACCGACTTGTTTGTTTCGGTAGTAAGAAAGTTGCTTATCACTTTTTTGGTTCAGCCCAATGCCGTCTATGAGTACTTTCCCTGAGGTTGGCTGAAGTAAACCGCCTATAATATGTGTCAATGTAGTTTTACCTGAACCTGAAGGGCCAACAAGAGCCACAAACTCACCATGCCTAATAGTCAGCGTTACGTCATCAAGCACTGTCGTCGTAGCACTACCCGACGAAAACCGTTTCGTAATATTTTTTAATTCAATAAGAACACTGGCAGTCATATCTTATCTATTGTAACGTGTTTTTACTGACGATTAACCTAAATCTCAAAACCCTATATAAAAACCCCTCTCCCCTCATCCGCCCCTAAAATGTTTTTTCTTAAAGTACAGAAAAAAGCATTTTCTAAGGTACCATACATATATACACTTCCCTTGCTCGTTCGTAGTCAGCTAAAGCTGACTCTCACTCGGCCACAGCAAAGACTGCTCGAACTGCCACAGGCAGTTCTCGTTCTGGCGGGTGCCACCCTAGGTTAATAGAGTTTAAGATTTAGGTACGATGAAGTTTAAATATGAGTGGGCCATATTGACTACGATGGAAAAATTCAAAACTTAATGTACTACCGCCATTCGTGATTTTAATAGCACCGAGCGAACCACGATTTGTATTGCCAGAAGTATTAAAAGCGATGTCAATTTGGCCAGTGCCGTGTCCATCCTGAAAGTAATCAAGGTAATATTTCTTCAATGGCGTCGGCTCTTGTGTACCATAGTACATCGCGTTCATAGCAATGCCATCTAATACTTCGTCAGTAACTGCCTGGTATGTACCGTCTGCAAAGAAATCGATTGTCACAAAGTATGCCGGGACCCACGGCGTAAATACACAACCTTCCCAGTGGCCAACTATCTGACCCTTCAGCTCTTCAATGTTCGATACTGATAATGCGCCTTCCGAGAAACTAAATCCTTTGCACAATTTAGGTTGCCGATCGGCTACGCGGCCCTTCATAGTTATCGTGCGGTCCTGACCACTAACTTTACAAGTAGTATGAAAATTATATGTGCCGTCGTACAAAACAACTTTTTGGCTAGCGGTAGCTTTCAATGTTTCAATCTGTTTAGTCCCACTGTCATCTAATATGCTTTCATGCACCACACTACACGTGTTGAGATCTACATTTTTTGTAATAATCTCAAAGGTAACATCCTTCGTTTTTTGATCTGTCATAAACGTAGGTACCTCACCCGGAAAATGAATGCTCGAGTACCCGTCAATGCGTGTCTCAAAATATGGTGCGTTCGATTGAGGCTGGTTTGTTTCAATCAAGCTATTCGGCGCATAAAACGCTTTGATTTTCGCCGCCGTACCATCCTTGAGCGACACGGTGCAAACTTTTTTATCCTGGTTTGTTACACTACAACCCTCCCACGTAGCAAAGGTATATTCTTGATTATTAAAAGTAGTGCGTTCGGGCGCTGTAATAATTGTATCTTTTGCATTGGTCAATTTGCAGGTAAATGGAGTTGTTGTTTTTGTTGCCAGGCAAGCTTCGGTTGGCTGTATTATCACCCCCATCGGCTCAGATTCAACGGTAATGCTATTTTCATTGTCTTCAGTCATAACTGGCGTGACAACGGGCGCTTTAATATCTGAAGACTTTTTCTTTCCTCCATATATGAGCAATAAACCACCCACAATAAATATAAGGAGAGTTAAACTAGTCAGAATAAGCAAATGCTTCTTTGTCAGAGTTAATCTCGGCAATGAAGACTGAGTTTCTTGATTCTGCTTCATAGTGTTTATTGTAGCAGAATGCGACAACCCTCTAATTGGAGGGCTGTGATGGACCGAAAAAGACGTCTTTTGGTAGAAAAATAGAAGTTGCAGTAGTATAGGCCCGGCGAATAATTGATGAGTTCTGTCAAGTAGTTGACATACATAGCAATAGTAATTATATTAGTAATTACTATGAGTAACTATACTGCAACCATTATTAAAACAGGCAACTCGTACGCTCTCCGCGTTCCGAAGTCCTATATAGAAAATGCCAAGCTTGAATTGGGCCAAAAAGTTCAGATAGGGGCGCCTGTCGTAACATCAAAAGAGTACAATCCAGAGGCTGTTAAGAAAGCTATCAGAAATCTCCAAGCACAAGCCGCGTTTGGTACAATCAAAGACCCGGTGGCATGGCAGCGTGAGATCCGTAAAGATCGTCCCCTCTCAGGAAGAGATTAAGATAAATAGCCATGATCTGTTTTGACACGAACGTAGTTATTTATCTTGGCAATAATACACTGGACGAAAGCATTATAGGAGATGAGCCTATATGCTTTGCTTCTATCAGCTTCATAGAAGCGCTTGGGTACCCGGATATACTGTCCGCCGAAGAACAACGAATAAAAGAACTATTTGAGACCATGATTGAGATACCTCTGAATGCTTCAATTATTCAAACAGCTATTAGGTTACGACAACTCAAAAAAATGAGCCTCGGTGACTCCATTGTCGCCGCTGTTGCCTTGGAGCAAGAGTGCGAACTATGGACTTCTAACGAAGAAGATTTCGCCCATATTGAAGGTCTGCAGATTCTTAACCCTCTTAAACTCTAATTCCTCAAGCTGCTGCTTATCTGCTCCAAGCTAATTTCAGACCGTTACGAACCGGTTTTGGCGTTTGGTTCCCCTATCATTTTTGATTCGGGTGACCTGCGTTGTCGTAAGTATATTGAAAGTACCATAAGTAATCCTACTGCCAAGAATTCACTCTGCCAGTTCTGGAACGACTCAAACCAAAATTGTACAGAGGCTGCATACTGCAGAACCGACACCTGCGGTTGGTGATGCAGGATCGCTTCTTCATTAGCTGCCGCCGCGCCACTAAAAGCATGTACGATGATCGATCCAAAAAAAAGTCCAAAGAGTGCAATTGATAGAGAATTTGCATACAGCACTTCTTTCATTGCCTTACGCCGTTTTCCCCAATTACTGGCTTTAATAATTGAGTAACGCGAGGAGGTATCTACTTTATTTGCGCCGCGTAACTTTTTAGAATCGGCTGAGCCTTTCTGTACAAGCCAGATTGTAAGCACTACCAAAGCTCCCATTTGTAAAAACTCGCTTTCCCAGTTTTCAAAGACGGCTTCTAAAAAGTTACTACTGACTATATAGTCGAGGTAGGTTATGAGCGGTTGCATATGCATATCCAATTCCTCGTTCTGACGTAGATAGCCTGTAATACTGAGACCCACCAAAAATATCAAGAATAACCCAAATAGAACAATTGACAGTGAGTTCTCTCTCAAAAATCTTTTCATGTATTAATAATAGCAAAGAAACATTATTGTATTCGAATCACCCTACTGCCACCGCTTCAAGATAAACAGTCAGCTCGCTATCATCCTCCCGGGGAAGTCTCTGGAAATAGTAGCGATGAGTCAGCGACTGTATCTTAACAAAAACAGCAATGTTATAAAAATTATACTTATGAATTCTTATCAAAATATACTATGGCTCCGGGGAGAGGGCTCGAACCTCCGACCTGGGGATTAACAGTCCCTCGCTCTACCGCTGAGCTACCCCGGAATACGAATGCTATTATACGAAGTCTGACATATGAGGTCAATGCAGTAAAAATTACCTTATCAAACACACGGGTGAGGCGTAATGTTTTGGGGCGTAAAGATAATTGCCGACTTACTGACGTCTGTCTAAGTTCAATAATTTACTTTTAAAAGAGCGTGCAGCATCTTCAAAGCCCAGAATATGCAATGCACCAACGAGGACATACAGTTGATCAATCTTGCCAACTTCAGGCTTTTTTTGTTCGATAGTCTTAAAATGAGCGCCAATTAAATCTACCAACCATTTCTCTTCTGAGGGAGTAATTGGCCTACTGGCAAGCAGCTGTGGTTCGGTTGAGTGACAAACTTCAAGCGACCGTGCCGAATGATCTTTCTTTTTTACATAACCTTTTACAATTAAATTATCAATATGAATAGCAACAGTTGAAATTGATTTATAATTCAGTGCTCGCATAATCTCTCGATAACTAGGGCTATAGCCATGATTGGCGATAAAGCTATCGATAAAATTAAAAAGCTCGCGCTGTTTTTTACTTGGCTGAATAACGCTCATAATGCAATTATAGCGCTATTCTTCAATAGTCACCTCTTCAGTGGCAAGCCGTTTGTTGATTTGTCGGATTCGCTTGCTAACATAGAGCTGAAAGTTGAGAATTTTCATCTCGACGCTCATAGTACGTTCCTTGCATTTTTATTTTATGATTTCTTAATAACTATTATAAGCATAAAAGTATTGTATAGTCAAGGGTAACTTGAGCGGACCTAGCTCTCGCCAGTTGGCACCCCTTCCTTCATTTATATTTCACATCCCAAAAAGCCGCTTTTGCACTTTTCTTGGACCCTTAAATACCCAATATTTATTTGCCACATAGTTCCAAAAGATGAGGAAAGTCCAGACAATGAATTTACCAATGAGCGGTGTCAGACCGAACCATATTTCCATAGCTAACAGCATGAGGTACGTTATAGCTAAATTAATAATAAGGAGCACAATGTACCGCCAAGCACTGGTTGTAAACTTCTGCCCAACAGCACTCTTACGAAATACAATATAGCGGCTCTGTACATAACTAATAATCAGACCACCAATATAAGCAATGATTGTCGCAAGCAGCAATCCAGCACTTAAAACATTAAAAAATATAAAAAAGAGTACATAGTCGGTCAATGATGTTATTAAACCTGCAAGCAAGTAAAAAATAATAACTTTAAACTCACCTGAGTGGTAAAGGGACTGTAGCGGCGGTGTTTTGTAATAAGGGTGAATCATAAAGAACAAGGCTTTATTAATAAATCATACATTATGGTTCTACAATCAGGAATATTTGCTGTAAGATAGTAATTATGGTAGCAAAAATTATATTTGATCACGTTCTCTCACGAATGAAATTCGGCCCGATGATGGTTGATTATTGGGGCAGTCAGCAAAAACAATATGGTGGCAAAGACAAGCCACATTTTACGCTTACATTGCATGATGAAGGCGTTGTAAGTGATATCGTCAAAAAATTTGACCTTGGCTTTGGTGAAGCGTACATGGACGGGCGCGTCAGCGTTGATAATCTTGATGAGTTGTTGAAATTCGCTGATCTTAATCAGGCAGCGCTCGCACAGGTTCTTGGCAAGAAAAGTGGTTATCGTTTTTCCCGTAATACCCGCGACCGTCAGGCAGACCAGATTAAAAGCCATTACGACCTTGGTAATGATTTTTACGAACTCTGGCTTGACGACACCATGACCTACACCTGCGCCTATTTTAAAAAACCGGCTGACAGCCTAGAAAATGCTCAGCGGCAAAAGATTGATCATGTACTGGCTAAACTGCAGTTACAAAAAGGGCAGGAATTTGTCGATTTGGGATGCGGCTGGGGGCATTTAGTAGTACGCGCTGCTAAAAAGTATGGTGCGCGTGGTATTGGCATCACGCTCAGCAAAGAACAGTACGAATACGCCACGCAACTCGCCAAACGCGAAGGTGTAAGCAACCTGGCCGTCTTCAAACATGGCAATTACCTAGAGATGAAAAAACATGATAAGCAATATGAGCGCGTGGTCAGCGTGGGTATGCTAGAGCATGTTGGCAAGGGTAATCATCGCCAATATTTCGATGTCGTTGATCATTTACTAGCACCTGGTGGTCTTTCAGTACTGCATTCTATTACCGCATCGATCGAAGCTGATATCCCTACATGGATTGATAAATACATTTTTCCGGGTGGCTATGTACCCAGCGAACGAGAGATTATTCATTTATTACCAGATTATGATTTTCACTTGACCGATTACGAGAGCCTGCGTATGCATTACGCGCTTACGTTGGATGAATGGTACAAACGGTTCGAAGCTAACCTGGATAAAGTGCGCAAACTTGGCTACGACGAGCGTTTTATTCGCATGTGGCGACTCTATTTGCGTGGTTCAGCTGCTAGCTTCCGCTACGGACGTAATAACCTTTCGCAGTTTGTGTTTACCAAAGGCCTGAAGAATAATTTGCCGCTGACGCGAGAATATCTTTATCAACAGAAGGGATAGAATTTTAAGAAAACAATAGATCTCTGTGGCAGCTAACTCATCGAGCCAGCTGCCACAGGGTACAGCCTGTTACTCCTTGCTCTCAGCTTCTTTTCGCAAGCGAGCGAGCGCCTGCCCGAAAGTCAAGCCCTGGACGGTTGCATTATTGGCCCACCCCTTTTTCCATAATGCAATAATGATCCTCCGGTCTCGTGACCTTTTCGTGACAGTCACAATCCAGTCTGCAGCCTTAGATTTTCCTCCAGCCGCTTCGATTAGTTGACGCTTTTGACCAACGTTGAGGTCAACACCTTCGAATTCCATATGAGCCGCCTTCCAGAGTTAGAAGCAGGGCATATCATTATATATACGCAATATACTTTGGCGTCAATAGGTTGAACGAGCGACCATAGTGATAGAGATCACTTTTCCAGAGAAAAAACAGCCAGCGAATAATCATTCTTCTCAATGATTAACGAGATTTAACTCTGTTCAACGCACTTTTGATATAAATCTTTCAGACGTTTCTTTGGGTCGTACTTGGCTTTTAGCTTTTTATAAGCGGGGCCATTATACAAACGCCAAAATTCGGTTTGACTATAAAACGCTTGTGAATAGAGGCCCTTTTTGCCATCAAGCTTGCTCACCTGTTTTTCAATTTGTTTGTTGTGGTAATGCGGGTCATCAGGCCGGGCTTCTACCTGATCCCAAAAACCAAAATTAATATAGGTTTGATCAGGCTGCAGCTCGTATAAAGGGTGTTGATTGGCTCGAGCCGAGCGAGTCGGGCAAAACCATACAGGCTGGATGGGGATGTGCTTGGTGAAATAATTCCAAAAAGCGGCTGCTTGCTCAATTGGCACTTGCACATCCTGAATAACATCTTCCATCGGCTGATGTTGGCCGCTTAGCCAACGCAACTTCTCGGCTATATGCCACCGCTGGTTAAGCCGCAGCAATCGCCAATATGATTCGGATCGAAGCATAAATTTACCAAATAATAATCTCAATAACAGCCTATCCATATAAAAGTTTTTAGAGCACCAAAACCAATCACTGTCCCAGCGCCAAATAAAGTCACGCGCTGTTAAATAGTCTTCGTTGCGGCGCAAGATTGACCGATAGTACCGCCGATTATAACGATAATTACCGATATAGGGCGCTGTATCAACAAATCGCCCCAAGCATACATAGAGCTGATGAGCACCAAAACCAACGCCGTCCATAAAATCAACATTTCTACCTTGGTGTTTGCCAGTTTTTGCAACTGACTCTATTTTTGCTAATAAATCGTTCATATTATCGAATTGATGATAGGTCAGATGCACAAATCGTTTAGCAGGTATTAGTTTGATCGTTAATTTTAAAATATATCCAAGGGTGCCGAATGAATTGGCCATGCCATAAAATAAGTCCTGATACTGGTTATTTGGCGTGGCCGTCACTACTTCACCATTTGGCAAAAGCACGTCCATAGCCAATACTGTCTCGTGCACTAAGCCATAACGAAATGAACTCGCTTCAATGCCGCCGCCGCTCACCGCACCACCAACAGTAATGGTAGCCAGTTCGGGCACGACTGCCGGCAATAAACCATGGGCAAGCGTGGCATCCACGACGGTACGATAGGTGGCCATGCCTTCAACATCAGCTACCAGCTTCGTGGCATCAATTGAGATAACTCCGTCAAATGAGCTCACATCAAATAGAGCTGCTTTGCCACGCCTCTCCCGAAACAAGTTAGACACAACTTTTTTCAGCCGGACTGGCTGCTGAGATTCCAGCAATTTTTGATATTGCCTGGCAGCAATATCACGCTTTTGGTGGTATCCCTCGCTCACCTTTTAACTTTGTCCTTTCTAACTCATTTTATTATCAATCAATTCTTTATGATTCTAGCAGAATATGGCAAAGAAGAGTATCTCTAGAGTTTCCGACATAAGTGACCGTACCATTGTTAGGTGAAATGCGAGCGGTACCTAAATGCGGCAATACCACTTACGTAAAACGAATGTCCCTACCAAAAGATGTATGCGCCAACAGCAAACCTGCCAGCCCCCACCAGGTCATAGCAGTGGGGTCATCAGCCCAGCCATGGAGCAGTAGGTTGACGCAGGACAAACCGGCGAAGCTCGCCAGCAAACACGTACTCAGCCAGTTTCTTTGACGATATAATTCCCGTACCAATACGATACAGATAGCCAAAAAGAGTAGCAAACCAATCAAGCCCACCTCTTGCCCAATCTGCACAAAGTAATTTTCACTCAGCTTTGGCACGTCCTCAGTGTTGTAGAACGAAGCAGGCCCCGCCGAACCTGGGCCAGTCCCCAGTGGCTTTTCAACAATTGCCTGTATACTTTCCATGGTTGCCTCCCAATGTTTCTGTGTTGAACCTTCCAATAAATGAGGATCACCCGGGCTTGAATGAAATATTGCCAAGCGCGCCACTGGCACTGTGACTGCCACCCACACTATTATCACTCCGACGATTAATGCTGGCACTGCTGACAACTTCAGCCATAACCATAGCTTTTCTCGGGGCAGCAATAGAAAAGCCAATATTGCCATCATGACCACAAATCCTATCCACGCACTGCGCGAGCCAGTCAATAGCAAAGCCACAAATCCTAAACCGAATGCAATCACACTAAGCCACCTGTACCGGCGTCTATATAAAAAGTGCGCAGCCACCGCTAACGGAATGAGTAAGTAGGCGCCGAGCGTATTTGGGCCGCGCATGGTCGCAAAAGCACGCAGAGCATCAGGGTTTTCGTCTACCAGCACCAAGGGCGCAATGGTCGAATCTTTGTCATAGCCAAAGTGCGTCAAAATATCTTTGGGCAGTACTGTTACCTGCAACATGGCCAATACGGCCAAACCAAACATCGTCCACAACAACCATCGAGGTATCCATGATTTTAGTCGTTCGATCCACGGATGATCGCTGGCTATAATCAGTTGCGCCAACACAAAGATGGCCAGGAAGCGTAAGTTCATCAATAAACCAGCTACCACTGCTTCATATGAAGCAGTGGTAAAAAACGCTAGCAGTACATGCAGCAGTACATACGCTACTATTAGTTTATTAATCAATCTGCCCCAGATGATGCGCGCGACGTCTGGCCGCAGACAGCAGTACGCGACTACCGCAGGTAAAATCATGAACAGTACTATCTCTTTCCATGATTTCCAAACTAATAACGGCCCGATTGTTGTACCGAGCCACGTTGACAGAAATGCATGTACCGGCAGCAAGAATAATATAGCCGCGAAGCTGGCGATCATGACACGCATTAAGAAATCGGCTCCTTGCTGCTTGCCTAAAGAAAGAGAGGGAAGTTGCCAATGCGAGCGGACAGTACCTCCATGAGGCGAGCGAGCTGTTGAAGTATCTTGTTTGCCAAGCCGTTTCACTATGTTAATGGTACAATTACAGGCAAGGAAATACCATGCCCACTCGAAGTGTAAAACTCTACAGTATCGCCCTTGTTCTCGGAGATTTTCTTATTCTTTTAAGCGCGTTCATCTTAGCTTACATTCTTCGCGTACAAGTAGATAACCGGCCATTAATTAACGAGGTGTACGCTCTTGACTTTTTCATTACAGCGCTCACAATTATTCCGTTTTGGATTGCCGTCTTTGCTTTTCTGGGGCTCTATAATAGCCGCGTATACAATAGGCGTCTCACTGAAATAGGGCGTCTCTTCATTGGTAGCTTGATTGGTATTTTGATTGTGCTTGGTTATGCTTTTTTGATTGATGAGCCTGTTTTTCCTGCTCGGCTTGTTGCTGTTTACGCCTTGGTAGCTTCATTTGTATTGTTAGTATTTGTTCGTGAGTTGCTCAGGCGATTACGAAGTCTGCTGTTTCGTTATGGTATTGGCATTAGACGCGTATTACTTATTGGCACCACTGAAGCACTCACTGACATCGCCACTCATCTGGACAATACAAAGCAATCTGGTTTCTGGATAGTTGCTATTGCTGGCCCCAAGCGTTATTTGCCAAAAAACTTTCATGGGCAGCACTACAGCGCAGTCGTAAGTGCTCTCAAAGATCTTAAAGACTTACGCATTACCGCCATTGTGCAAACCGATTTATACGACTCAGCCGAACGCAATCAAAAAATCTTAGCCGCCGCCCAAAGCCGGCATATACAATATAGCTTTATACCAGGGGAGCCAGAATTTTACTCAGGCAAAAACACGGTTGATGTTTTCTTGGGCTATCCAATGATCTCAGTGCATCAAACCCCGCTTGTTGGGTGGGGAGTGGTTGTCAAGCGAATCTTTGACTTCTT
Organism: Candidatus Saccharimonadota bacterium; assembly: GCA_029288315.1. GTDB lineage: Bacteria > Patescibacteriota > Saccharimonadia > Saccharimonadales > EFPC-124 > JARIHL01. The sequence continues at coordinate 556 of JARIHL010000060.1, read as the reverse complement.
CGCTACCAGCCTTATTGTGTTGCTGCTTTCGCCGCTCTTTGCACTCATAATCCTCTTGCAGAAACTCTTTAATCCTGGGCCAGTTTTTTATATTAGCCGACGCCTCACACGCCACTCGAAGGCATTTGGCCTCCTTAAATTTCGTAGTATGCGGCCCGAATTCGGCAAGAAAGACGCAGCTGAAGAATTTCGTGATATGGGTCGTGAAGAGTTAGCGCTTGAGTACGAAAAACACCGTAAAGTCCAAAATGATCCACGCATCACTTGGTTTGGCAGATTTCTTCGCTCAACCTCGTTTGATGAATTACCACAACTTTTGAATGTACTGCGGGGCGAGTTAAGTTTGGTTGGACCACGGCCAATTTTACCCCAAGAGCTAAAGTTTTATCACGGTCGAGGCGCACTGCTGCATAGTGTAAAGTCTGGTGTCACTGGCCTGTGGCAGGTCTCTGGCCGGAGTGAGTTATCTTTTGATAAGCGCGTTGAACTTGAGCTTTATTATGCGCAAAATTGGAGTTTTTGGTTGGATATTAAAATTCTTTTTAAGACTTCTGGG
>JARIHL010000048.1 GCA_029288315.1 Candidatus Saccharimonadota bacterium | reverse complement strand
CGGAGTGCAACCCGGCGAATATATACCCAGGTAAATTTTTAAAAATTTACCTGGGTATATATTCCCGAGTGAAGCGTGTCCATGACGTAGGGGTATACTTGCTAAAGTTGTAGTATATTAAACTGTTTTTCGTCTAGGCTTCTGTAACATAAAAAAGGGCATTGATCTTAAAGATTGAGGTTTGGCTATGACAGAAGAGCGTATAATCATTCAACATGGCTATACCCCTGGTGAATATGCTGATCAGCTTATTGCACTCCTACAAGAGTGTGAGGTTACAGTACGCCTTGATCTTGGAAGGGTTTGGTGTAGAACGGCATGCAGAACAGGAATGCACCCTGCCTTGGTTGAAGCGATTCATTCACTTGCCAAGATTGCTATTGTGGTGCACTAAAATGAACCCTGGGGGTTTTAAAAAAGCCTTCAGGGTTCATCTTGACGTTACTTTTTGCTAGCCTCTACTGATTTTTGAATTGTATCTACAAAGTCACCGATAAGTGGTACTTGATCAAAAAGTGATAGGAGCCATAAAAGCAGCGCTACGAAGATCGTACCACCAATAACGGTACCGAAGCCGAAAAAAATGCCCCTCAGTAGATTCATGAAATAGAGCTGGTAGCGGTGTTTATAAAAATCCTGAAATAATTCTTCAAGTGTCTCTCTGGGAGCGCTCTTCACTATATCATCCCGAACTTTTTTAACTACCATAGCTATTATTTGTGTTCGTTTTTGCGAGGATGCGGTGCTTTATCGGCTTCGTCGTGAATTGTTTTTTTGGTACTTTCTGCAGTATGCACGGCACGGTCACGATAATCACGGGCATAATCTTTGACATCTTCAGCTATGGTTTGTGCCTTATCTTTAACTTGATCGATACCTTGACGAGCATTCTTTTTTGTCTCTTCTGCATGTTTTTTTAAATCTTTACGCGTCTCTTTGCCACTTTTTGGAGCAGTGAGCAGGCCAGTCACAACGCCCGCAATCGCACCAATAATAAGTCCGATTCCGAATTTACCTTTTGTCATAAATTATTCCTTTCTTAATACTTATCTTTTCTTAGAACCAGTCATTTTTCTTAATAAACTGCCGGCTATCTTGCCCATGATTTTTGTAGCAATGGCAGGGCCAACAGCCTTCTGAAAGATAGCCATTGCATCCTCAGCGCGACCAATAGTACGCTCAGCTGATGTGGTGATACGTTTAATTTGCTGTACAATCTTTATTAAAAGTACGACAAGTATAATAGTGAGCACCAGAAATAAAGCAAATGCGGTCGCTAGAATAATAACCAGTATCTCTGCTGCATCCATATATCGCGTCGCTCCTTTCCTTACGGCTTATCCTGACCTAGTATATCATTATTTTTTAATGGCTTTAACGATTGCCAGCAATATAACTGAACCAAGTAATGCAACGAAGAAACTCCAAAGATTAAATCCATTAACGCCTTGATCGGCACCAAGCAGCGTTACCAAGAATCCACCCAGCATAGCACCGATGATACCAATAATAATGTTAGCGGGCACGCCCATTGATTCATCAGTTTTCATAACTTTTGAAGCAATCCACCCAGCCAGCCCGCCGATAATAATCCAACCAATAATACCCATACGGTCTTTCTCCTGTTTTATTGCTCTACTTAAGTTACTGTATTAACCGGCAATTAGCAGTAAAATATTTCGCTACTCCTGTTTTAACCGTGCTTCTAAATAGGTACGAAATTCTGGACCAAGGTTAGGATCTACCAGTGCATGATCGACTATCGCTTGCAAATAGCGCGATTTGTCACCAGCATCATGCCAAACTCCATCAATAACACAACCGTACACAGCAGTTGTAGCAGAAAGCTCTCCAACGGCTTCAGTTAACACGATCTCATCTCCTACACCAACTTTTTCTTTTTCAATGATCGGAAAAATATCAGGCGTTAATAAATAGCAACCCGTCACAGCATACGTCGATGGGCTGTTAGCTGGTTCAGGTTTTTCCACTAGGCCTTTCAATCTAAAAACTTTATTGTCAAGTTGCTCGGCCACGTCAGCAATGCCGTAACGTTTTACTTGATCTGGCGCTACTTTGGCAAAGGATACGACCGAGCTGCCGGTCTTTTTGTGTACTTCGAGCATCTGTACTGGCTCTGGTATTTCAGAGCGGAAAAAGTCATCGGCGAATACTACAAAAAATGGCTCATCATCATTAATCAAATGGCGCGCATTAAGCACCGGCCTGCTTGTTCCTTTTGGGGTACCCTTTTGCCGTACATAGACAAAGTTGGCTAACTCGGCAATCGACTTGATCTGTTCCGCCAAAGCATCTTTGCCTTTTGCTCGTAGCTCGTGCTCTAACTCGTCAGAGCGATCAAAATGGTCTTCGATGGCTCTTTTTGTATAACCAGTAACAATGATGATGTCTGTAATACCAGCTTCAACAAGTTGTTCGACAATAATTTGAATAACTGGCTTATCAACAATTGGCAGCATTTCTTTCGGCATGGCTTTCGTTTGTGGTAAAAAACGTGTGCCTAAGCCGGCTGCTGCAATTATGGCTTTGGTAGGCAGCTTCATTGAGGTAACCTCCTTAAAGATTATTAGGATATATCTAATCGCTGCTTGAGCACTTGATTTGCTAAACTGGGATTAGCTTTACCTTGGGAGCGTTTCATAACTTGGCCTACCAGGAAGCCGAGTATTTTTTGTTCACCAGCTCTTATATCGGCAATAGCTTTAGCATATGCAGGATCATTCAGGACATCATCGGCAATTTTTTCAAGTGTGCCGAGATCATTCTCCTGTAGTAGGCCAAGTTGTTCTGCGACATTTTTCACACTATCCGTATTTTTGCCAGATATTTCTATTAATACATTGTCAGCAGCGTTAGAACTCAATGTGCCTTGGCTTCGCAACGCAAACGCCTCTGCAAACTGCTCAGCCGTGGGTGCATCGACTATTTGTTCTGATGCCAAAGCCGAGAAGCGATTAATAATAAAGTTGGCTGCGAACAAGGCAACTTCTTTCCCAAAAGCTTTTCCTGCCACCAGAATTAATTCAACATGCTTGGTTTGGTTGGCGGCATCGTTCATAAGCAGCGTGTGCACCTGCTGGAGTTCAACGCCAAACTCACCTAATTGAGCACGTAATGTTGGTGGCAACTGGGGTGTTCGTTTGGCAATCACCGCAATTTGATCTGACGTGATTTCAATTGGCGGCAAATCAGGCTCAGGAAAGTAGCGGTAATCATGTGCGTTTTCTTTGCTTCTTTGGCTAAATGTTTTCTGTGTGGCATCGTGCCAACCCCGTGTTTCTTGGATAACTCGCTCTCCTTTTTCAAGTAATTCAACTTGCCGCCTGAATTCATATTCGGCAGCGCGCTCCACACTTTTAAATGAATTTAAATTTTTTACTTCGGCCCGCGTGCCCCACTCGCTTGCGCCTTTTTTGGCAACTGAAATATTGACGTCAAAACGCATATTGCCATGATAAAGATTACCTTCGGTAACATCCGCGAATGTCATTAACAGATACAATTCTTGGGCATAGGCTTTCGCTTCTTCAGGGCTATGCATATCCGCCTCAGAAACAATCTCAATCAGTGGCGTGCCAGCCCGATTAAGGTCAACTAAACTATAGTCGGTACTATCTGGATGAGTCAGTTTACCGGCATCTTCTTCGATATGAGCACGCGTAATTCTGACGGTGAATGTCCGATCTTTCAAAGGCACATCGATAGCGCCTTCGCCGACTGTCGGCCGCGCCAACTGAGTAATTTGATACCCTTTTGGCAAATCTGGATAAAAATAGTGCTTGCGATCAAAGCTACTGATTGGCGCGATCTTAGCATTAAGCGCAATACCTGCCCGGATTGCCAGAGTAACCGCTTCTTTATTTAAAACCGGTAAGGTACCCGGCAGGCCAAAGCAAAGCGGTGAAACGGTGGTATTTGGTGCAGCCTCGCGCGCATTATTATCAGCACCGCTAAATAATTTAGTCCTTGTCTTTAGCTGCACATGACACTCAATGCCAATAGTAGGTTCATATTGATCAAATATAGCTCTGTCTATCATTACAGCGCTCTCAAGTCTTTTAACCCAGCCTTGAACTGACGCAGCGCCCGGCTGACAACAATCGCATTTAATCGAACATCGCTTTCATGAGCTAAACGGTTACGAAGTTTATGTGCCTGCCATACGGCGTCAGTATCTCGAAAGGCACGTTGAGCGTCCTTTAGGCGATCACCCATAGTTTGGCCTGGATAACCAGCAGCTTTTAAAGCTTGATCAAGAAGTTTATCAGCCTCTAATACCGCTAATTGCCAACCTGTGCCGCCTTGATTTTGTAGCTGTTCAATTTTTTGCCACTGCTCGCGGAAATATGTTTGATCAAGCTTACTACGCTTTCGGCTTGAAACAGTAATATATATCAATAAAACAATCCCCACAAAAAAAACAACTGCTAATAACAGCATCAGTAGATTATCCATTCCCAAACTCCTCAAGCTGCTTAGCAAGCGTCAGTAAACGAGCCTCACCTTTGGGTGGTCCAATCAACTGCAAGCCAATCGGTAAATTATTGGCGCCCACACCAGAAGGCACACTCATAGCCGGTAATCCGGCTAAACTCGGCGCTACAGTCATAAGATCGGTCATATACATGCGCAAAGGATCATCAGTATGCTCGCCTAAACCAAAAGCTGTTGTGGGTACAACAGGGCCAATTAAAACATCATATTTTTCAAACATTTTTGCAAACTCGTTTATTAAGATGGTACGCGCTGTTTGTGCTTTGCGATAATAAGCATCGTAATAACCACTTGAAAGCACGTAGTTACCGATTAAGATGCGCCGTTTGTTCTCTGCCATAAAACCTTGGTCTCTTGTTAAGCCATACATTTCATCAAGGCTTTTCGCTTCATTGGCACGAAAGCCATATTTAATACCATCATAGCGGCTCAAATTAGAGCTAATCTCGGCTGGCACAATCACATAATAAATAGCCAGCGAAAGATCGAGAGCAGGAAGCGTTACTTCTTCTACCTCATGCCCAAGACGTTTTAGGTCATCACCCCGTGCCCGAACGCGAACTTTTACATCATCTGCGGTTGCTTCGCCCAAATACTCCTGAATGATCCCTATTTTTAATTGTTGTGTTGTCGCAACGGTAATGGTTAGATTTGGTTTACGCTCAGGAAGGGTAGTGCTATCACATTCATCTTTGCCAGCGATAATACTCATAACGAGAGCTACGTCATCTGCTGTATGTGCTATCGCGCCAATTGTATCAGTCGAGCTGGCCATTGCTACTACTCCATATCGAGACACGAGGCCATAGGTAGGCTTCAACCCCACAACGCCACAAAAGCTGGCTGGCTGGCGAATTGAACCGCCCGTATCAGTGCCAAGCGCAAATGGCACAATAGCAAGCGCTACTGCTGCTGCCGAACCACCTGACGAACCCCCGGGTACACGCGAGGGATCAAGGGGGTTTTTGGTTGGGCCAAAGTAGCTATTTTCAGTGCTCCCGCCATGTGCAAAAGCGTCGAGATTAGCCTTGGCGATCATAATTGCCCCTTCCGCTTCAAGCCTTTCGATAGCAGTCGCTTGATAAGGAGCTTCAAAAGTTTCCAACATCTTGCTTGCCGCAGTCGTTTTACTACCAAATGTTAAAAAATTATCCTTAGCAATAAAGGGGATGCCAGCCAAACGTCCTAAGGGCTTATTTGTCTTTCGTGCTTCATCTATCGCGGCGGCTCGCTGCAGGGCTCGTTCTTTGGCAACACTAATAATGCAATTATAGTCGCGCGTTGCTTCTATACGCTGCAAAACTTGCTCAACCAACCTGGTGGCTTGCAACTCGCCCGAAGAGAGACTATTAAGATAGTCGGTTATTGTTTTCATAACTGATTTGATTATAACAGAGTGATTTACGCCTTGGCATAGCTTGAATGATTATTTTCGCCATGCTTTACTGTAACTATTCGTGAAGCCCACCATTATGGAGAGCGAGGATCATAATGTATAATAGTGTACTACATGTCTTTCTTAAAAATGGCCGAGGAACTGATAATTACTGGGGTATTACTCCAGAAACCTGGAGGAACATTCGCCATACTATGAACGATGGGGAGAAAGACAGAGTGGTCTTTCGCAATCCCAGAACAGGTAAACTAGTGACGTATTATAAAGATCAAGTGCGCGACATGCGCTATAATGATGGGAGGAAGCCACGATAGTTTCATGAACTCGTCCGTATGCGAGCGCTTTAAAAAGGCTCGCATACGGCATGTAAACAGAGCTTATAAAATTTTAGGCACCTTAAGTTGATTATCCTGCTTATCTGGCGCGTTTTTCAATAAGTCCGCCTGGCTGACGCCATACTCCACAAGCTCATCATGACGCATGACATTCGTTTGGCCAGTTACTTGGTAGGTTGGCTCAATGCCTTCTGTGTCAAGATTATCAAGTTGCTTTACATAACCTACAATTGCATCTAATTCTTGCTGGAGTTTTATTGCTTCTTCATCAGTAATTGCAATTTTTGACAGCGTAGCCGCATAGTTAACATCATCAAGTGAGATAGTTGCCATATATGCAGTATACCAGGATTCTCAGCAGACGCTATTCGAGCCAATAGTTATAATCCGATGGAGATGGCTTTGTAGGAAATGGCGAACGGCGATTACTATCGACATTATTTTGATTATGAGTTGCCATAATAGCAGTCGTAAAGAGCGTTACTACCATAAGTGCAGAAAGCCAAAGTATAGCCTGCGCGAATTGACTACTCAGATTTATGCCTTTTGCCAGCTTAAAGACATACCAGCCAGCCAAAGCGAAAACGATATTAGCCAGCAAAGCTGGTAAAAATTGTCCTGTGTAGAGGGCACCAATAGCAGCTCCCTTAACGCCGATTAAGGTGAGCGAGTAGAGGAAAGTGGCGACGAGCATAATAAACGCGCATGTTTTGAACACGCTCAGGATGGCGAGTGCTCCATAAATAGGCAATTTATAGGCTAATCGCGTTTCGTAACCGGGCCGTTTCGCTATTTCTGCTTGAGTCCGGCGGCGTAATACAAACAGCAAGGGAGCGAGCACCAGCAGTGTTGCCGCAATGGTCGTTGCTACAGTTACATTTACCATGCTGCTATAGCCTGCAATTAATGTTAATGGAACGACACCACTTGTACGGCTGGCCCATATGGCAAGGGCTGCATTGAAACCAGTTAATAGTAGTAGCGGTACAAGCACTACCAGTACCATGTATGCCCAATGTTCAAGACTCAAAAATGCTGTGCCATTCAACTGACGATTGAATTCAGAATTGCTGGTAGTTTTTGTTGGATTGACTATACTCTCTGCGTCTTTCACTACAGAATGCTCCTTTTATAAGATTAAGTATACAGCATATGTAGTAAAAATTCTTGTGTTATTCAGATTACTATCTATATCTGGGTTTACATTCTGGACTTAATCTCAGTAATAATATCGCGCAGTTCAGCCGCTTGCTCGAATTGCAAGTTTTGGGCAGCTAACTCCATTTGCGAACTAAGGTCGCGAATGAGTGTTTTGTATTCCTCTTTTGGAATTTTATTAAGATCAATCTTAGCTGTTTTCGCCTCTTGGGGGATAATTGCCCGCAAACCCTCATCAATTTTTTTATCCACGCCGCGCGGCGTAATGTTATGTTCTTTATTATAGGCTTCTTGAATGGCACGGCGACGATTTGTTTCGTCAATCGTATGCTGCATACTTTTGGTAATTGTATCCGCATACATAACGACATGGCCATCAACATGCCGCGCCGCGCGGCCAACAGTTTGGATAAGCGCCTGCGCACTGCGCAGAAAACCCTCTTTATCAGCATCAATAATCGCCACTAAACTTACCTCGGGCAGATCCAAACCCTCACGCAATAAGTTAATACCGATCAACACGTCATACACCCCCATGCGTAAATCACGCAGAATATCAGTGCGCTCTAAGGTATCAATATCAGAATGCAAGTAAGCTGTCTTTATATCTAACTCGCTTAAATATTCACTTAAATCTTCGGACATGCGTTTGGTTAAGGTCGTGACGAGCGCTCGCTGGCCTTTTTGAGTCGTCGCCCGGATTTCAGCAATCAAATCATCAATTTGGCCATTGGTGGCTCGTATTTCAATTGGTGGGTCAAGTAGGCCTGTGGGACGGATTACTTGTTGGGCAGGCTCGCCGCTCCTGCTTAATTCGTAGTCACTCGGTGTTGCACTGACATAGATCACTTGATTAATTTGGCGCTCGAATTCAGTGAATGTGAGCGGCCTATTATCAAGCGCGCTCGGTAAACGAAACCCGTGCTCCACCAATACTTCCTTACGGGCTCGATCACCATTGTACATACCGCGCACTTGGGGGATGGTCATGTGTGATTCATCTATAAATAATAGGTAATCATCGGGGAAATAATCCATTAAGGTAGCTGGTTGTTCACCTGGCGCACGATTAGTGAGGTAGCGGCTATAATTTTCAATACCCTTCACAAAGCCCGTTTCTTCTAACATTTCAAGATCAAATTTCGTTCGTTGCCCTATACGTTGCGCTTCAAGCAATTTGCCTTGTGTTTCAAATTCATGCAATCGCAGCTCGAGCTCTTGTTTAATCTTACTAATCGCTAGCACTAATTTGTCCCGAGGTGTTACGTAGTGTGAGCCAGGATAAATACTAACTTCTTGATGTTCGGCCAAAATTTCACCAGTCAGGGGGTCGACTTGGGTGATACGGTCAACCTCGTCGCCAAAAAACTCAATCCGGTACGCATGTTCGCCACCAGCCGGGTAAACGTCAATTACATCACCACGCACGCGAAAAGTGCTGCGATGAAAGTCAATATCATTGCGTTGATACTGAATGTCAGTCAGATGTCGAATAAATTTATCTTGTTTACGTTGCTCGCCTTTTTTGACGTGCAGCGCCATATCGCCATAATCCTCTACCGAACCTATACCATAAATACAACTCACTGAAGCAACAATAATAACATCGCGTCGCCCTAAAAGAGCTGCCGTTGCGGCATGCCTGAGGCGATCAATCTCTTCGTTTATTTTGCTGTCTTTTTCGATATAGGTATCGCTACTTGGCATGTAGGCCTCTGGCTGGTAATAGTCAAAGTAACTTACAAAGTAATGTACTTCATTATCAGGAAAAAACTGTTTGAATTCGCTATATAATTGAGCAGCAAGTGTTTTGTTATGAGCCAGAACAAGGGTAGGTACTTGGCGTTTAGCAATAATATTAGCCATCGTAAATGTTTTCCCTGAGCCAGTAACGCCAAGCAAGGTTTGCTCTTTTTTTGCCATTTCTAAGCCACTGAAGAGTTGCTCTATCGCTTGGGGTTGATCACCTGTCGGATCATAAGTAGTCTGTAAGTTAAACTGGGGCATCAATGTTTGATTATACTAAATTACTACCATCCAAACACTCGTATCTTAGAGAATTACCTCTTCACCCATAGAAGAACACACCACTCTGCTTAGGCGGCTCCCTATATTTCTCTTGGACATCGTGTTTTTATGGGGTTTGTCTTCACTTTACCCTTGACCATATAAAATATATATGGTTTAGTACTATAAGATCACCCTGATTGTACAATGTCAAAGGAGTTCGTGATGTATAAGGCGCTCCAAACCCTTGCTCTGTTGGTAGGAAGTACGCTGGCACTTGTGGGCTTAGTGCTCGGCATCTCCTTTTCTGTTGCTTATCTACCCACCAACGTAAGTTATCAGACCACCCTGAATGATTTCAAAAACGATCTGCAAGCCCTTGGCTTTGAGCCAGCAGAACAGTCAACCTCACAAAATGAAGCCGGAGAGACGGTCATGGTTACCACTCTCCACATGCATGGTTGCGGAGTCGAGGTAGTTCGCCAGATTGATCAAGAAATAATACTGAGCACAGCCGGGACGCAGAGGATAGAAGTATATGCCGTAAGGATGAGCCAAAGAGGCGAAGATTACGCACCTTACGTTTCACCAAGACCAAACCAAGTTCAGGAATTTTTAACCATCAACCAACATCGCTACTCTTGTTATGTATAAAGGGTGGTTCAGCGGATTCTCTTGAGGATCCGCTGCTCCATTTTTAGAGGTATTGCTAGAAGAAACATCGAGCCTTTATAGCCTACCCTTTCCGTGACTTCGACTGTCCAAGCGGAAGACTTTTAATCTCTTTTTTAAAATCAGCATAGCGATGATCAAGTATTTCAACAATGCGCTTTACAATCCTCTCTGGGTCGGTATCAAATATAATATCTTCTTTATCAGGGGTACGAATACGTTCAATAAGCGTTGGGATAAAATCGGCCAACCCACCACTCCCTAGTAAAACCGCACAGATTTTATGACTTTCAATGGCAGTTGAAAATTCATGCAAACTACCCATGCGGCCTCCAACTGTCACCACGACATCACTTGAACGCACTAAGTGCACATCACGGCCAACATAATCCATGCCAGTAAAGTTAATATAGTCAAATTCTTCAGTTGGTAGCCGATAAGCTTTTACGTGTTCACGATAGGTGGCTGCTGGCGAAAAACCTATTGATAAGCCACCACTATCTTTTGCGCCTCGTGCTGCATGCTGCGGCAAGCCAATCGTCGCACCGGTGGTTAGGGTATGCCCGCTTTTTGCAATAGCCGCACCCAGCGCATAAGCCAACAGATGTGATGTCTCAACCGTTTCACCAGCAGCAGCCCCAGAGACGCAAATTTGATATTTACTCATATATTTGTGTGTAAAATAACCCTATAAGTAAGATTATAAAAGCATTTTTTATTAATCACAAGGATGCTTAAATAGACTACCTAAGTCACGAAAATTGCACCAAGTCTGGATTGCACCATGGCTGCTTCAAAATATTTGCATCCTCATTTCCTTTGTTTCTAGGGACTCGACCTTTCCGGGAGGAAGGCAGCGAGCTGATTGCGAGCGGACTGTTTCCCTAGAAACAAAGGAAATGAGGATGCAAATATTTTTACTCACAATCTTGGCCCATACATTTGGTAAATATCGTAATAGATAAGTTAAGAACGTGGCCCGCATTGAAGAGTTTCATGCGGGCCACGGCAAGTCATCTGACAATGACCACTGACTCGTCAGGCAAAAAATGGAATCTGCATCGCCGATGGCTGTTGTTATCCATAACCCTTACATACACACAAGGTCCTCCGCGGCAGGTATGATACACTGGCCCGGCAAGCGCAGTTAACACTCTGTCTCGCTCATCGCTAGGGCTAAACTTTTGGCCTTTTCTAATATTGATAACCTTTATAGCCTGCCCTAAACCCATGGCTCACTCTCCTAATCACTGGAACGAGGTATGAATGTTATTTGCCAGAGACAAATAACATAAGCCTACTGTGAAAAGATTCGACAGTCCAGATGTCGCCTTGCCAAAATTATTATACAACAATTATTTAGTTAATTGTTCTGGAGCAATCATATCGTTATCCAGCTGAGCCAGCACTTGTTGCTCAAGGTTCTTTTGTCCCATGTAACGCATAAAAACTTCATTCCAGAGGCTTTCGCGAAAATGATAAATCACACGATTTTCATATGGGGTGCGATTGCAATAGGCAGCAGCAACGTCCATCATATTAAAAACAACTGGCCGATTATCATAGAGCAAACCAACATAATCCATATCTTCCCAAAAGGTTAATTCTGGGTCGATTTTATACAGCATTGCTTCCGCTTTGCGCCAATGCAGATCTTCAGGTTGCACATGGGGCTCAAATATTTCAGGATGGCTTTCACTCTCAAGCTTGCCAAAATAACGTTGAATAACTCGCCAATGGATATGCTCGCCTGCCATAACTGGCCCCAAATCAGGATCGGCATTAAGCGTTTCAACAAATATCTTACCGAAATCTGACTGCACTTGTTTCAATTTAAAGAACGCACTGTAAAGCCGGATCTCATTAATATAATGGAACAACAACGACATTACCCAAAGAGTAATACCTGGCAGTTTATCAGCTTTCACTGGCAACATTAAAATCACCCCTAGTTCTTTGAGATGTGTAATATTATGGCGTTTCTTGGTAATAAAGTGCTCGGCGATATCACCCCAACGATCATGTGGCATCAATACAATTTCAATGGAGCGTTTTTCAAAGTCAGTTGGCTGTAGCGCCTCATAAGTTGTGTTAAATACTTTTAGCCAATCAGAGCTCTCTGCAAAACGGAGTGCGCCGTAAATCTCAGCTAAATTTTCGTGTTTTAACATTGATTCGACTGATCGATAACCAAGGCGTTTCATAATATTTTGCGGCGGATGAGCTCGCAACATCTCTTTGGCAACGCTTTTTTTAATGACCCAACAGTCTTTATTAACATCTGTATCTTCAACGCGTTTTTTCATCAGTGGCAATAGATCCTGAACACGGCTGTCATAGCTTGCACCTATGCTTTTGGCTAAATGTTCATCGTGCTGCTGAATGAGTACGAGAAGAGCATGATAAAGTTCAGGACCTGTTGTATCAGTATGGTCAAAGCCGAGTTTGGTCATGGCTCGGTGTGCTTTTTCGTGGATATCGCCAACCAGCTTGGCATCAACACCGTTCTGTCCACTCGCTTTTTCAAGTTGCTGGAGGCTCAGGCTAAAGAGCGGCTCTTGCGCATCTAGTAAGTCGCGTAAAAATTTTGCCATGGGCTCAGTATAGCATAAGCATAATAGGCTTTTTAAGTCATGATTAATGAGCAAATCTTAAAAGCAATGCCGGAGATTAACGCTCTCCGGCAGGCGTTTTAGCAGATTATATTGCGATTCAGAGCCACAAGAACTTTGTCTCAGTCTCGTTATCTCCTAAGCAAAAACCTACCCTACCGCAGGCTCTAGAACGGTTACAGCTTCTTCCTTTCTTGTCTCGTTCGCAATATCCTCCATTCGGACCACTGCTTTTTTTGGGGGTTGTTTTTCGAGCCTGGCGCTTCTGTCTTGGCCATAGAAAGGGCATTTATACTCCTTAGGGAAAGGGTAATTTTAATTTTAGCCCACCCTGAACTATAAGTCCAATTACTGAGAGTATTTTTTAATCAAAATACTACAAGATAATCAGCCCGTGACATTGATGCAGCTTAGAATTGTTTTATATCTAGTGGCATGTTGTACAGCTTTGCGTGACGATGCAAAATGCCAGTTGTGGCCCCAATAGCGCCGACCACGCCAGTCGAATTAGCGCTTGCGAATAGTACTGCTTCTTCTAAGCTTTTGCCCTGAGCATACATAGCAACGAAACCCGAGCAAAATGCGTCTCCCGCGCCGGTTCGATCAAGCACTTGCACATCTTTGTACACGCCAGCTTTTACAATTTTTTTGCGGTCTGTCACCATTGCTCCACGTGCTCCATCAGAAATAACGGCTACCGGTACAAGATGTGCCGTATGACGCAGTAGCTCTTCCCATGTGCTTCCTTCAACAATTAATTTGGCTTCATCTCTATTAACCATTAGTATAGCGACGTCTTCTAATAGTGCTTTGACTTTTGGTATTTCTTGTAATTCGCGTGAACCAGGGTTGAACGCCACTTGTACGCCATAATTGGCGGCGATGGTTATAACTTTTTCAAGCAAAGCCATTGAACCTACCGAAGAAACATACAGCCAATCTGCTTGCTTGAGCGCATCAAGATCAAACGGCCAACCAGTGTCATGCGGATGAGCGCCTTGGTAGGTTAAGATAGTTCTTTCGCCAGACGGAGCAAGCAATATAGTTGAATAACTCGTTTCAAACCGTTCATCTTGAACAACATAGTTCGTACCAACCCCTTCATGATCAAGCGCAGCCACTACCGCCCGGCCCGATGGTTCAGTGCCCAGCATGCACATAAGCTCCGCTTGCAACCCCTGCCGAGCAAAAGTAACTGAGGCATTCATAGCATTACCACCGGTCGCAAACACCACTTGCTCGACAGGCAATTTTGCACCAAGTTCAAATTGCTCTTCTAGCACGCCATCATCATTGACCGCTTTAAAGATTTTGCCACTTAAAAAAACATCCTGATTGGCTTTACCTATGGCCAGCATTCGAGGGGTATGCTTTGTCATCGCTAAACTACCGCTCGCCTTGCCGAACCAAAAGTTTTAATCTTTTCTTCCACTACTTGTTGTACGGCCTCGTAAACGGCTGGCATAAGTTTTACCACAGCATATTCATTGGGATGATCAGCAAGTACTTTTTCGAGCGTTTTACGAAAAGTGTAACGCAGATCAGAGTTAATATTAACTTTACTAACGCCAATCTTGGCCGCTTCTTCAAAATAGTGTCCCGGTGTACCACTGCCACCATGCAACGAAATATTGCAATTCACCGCTTGACGCAATAACGCCAACAGTTCAAGATCAAGCTCTTTTGGAACGGAATATTTACCATGTAGGTTGCCGACGGCTGCCGCAAAGGTGTCAATACCCGTAGCTTCTACAAAGGCTTTGGTAACTTCTGGGGTACTAAAGGTCTTTTTGATTTCTTCGTAATCAATAGCTTCATGATGCAGATTAGAGCTACCGCCAAAATAATGCGGTTCACTTTCAACTAATGCACCGGTAAATGCAGCGTAATGCACTACTTCTTTTGTTTTAGCGATAATTTCTTCATCTGTAGCATCATGATTGGCTTGGCTGATATCAATATGAATAAATTCAAAACCGGCATCTATGCCACGTTTCGCCGCCTCAACACTTGGTGAGTGATCGAGATTAATATAGACTTCAATGCCATACTCTTGTTTGTAGTTATCCACCATATCGCGCACATTATCAAGGCCAAGCGCTTTTACCTCGCCATCACTGACCTCAACCAGCACGGGCGACTGCAAGTTCTGCGCTGCCCGGCAAATAGCAATCAATGTTTCTTGGTTATCAATATTAAACGCACCCACTGCAAAGTGCTGCTGGCGTGAACGCTGCATAAGATGCCGCGCACGGATGCAGTTATGACGAATCTGCGGAATTGTTAAAGCCATCATGCCCATCCATTTAACTTACCCATATTATAGCATTGCCCGCATGCCTGGTGGCAGAAGTTTTGCCACCAGGCATGCAAGGCGGTTAGCCGATCAGCCAGCAAGAACGGCACGAATCGCGCTCTCAACTAGCCCCACGTCAGCCCCGTCCTTAAGCTTGTAGGTGAAACTTTCGGCCTGAAGCGACGGACTGATTTCACGCCCGTAATCCCACGCACCCTAGTGAGATGGTTGTTCGGTATGTCATCCGTGCGAGATGCCTGAAACTTCTTTCCTCTCCTCACAATCAACACATCACCCAGATAGGAAGAGGTGTCCTTAGTCATTGCAGACCTCATCTAGTTGTTATTGGCTTATGAAATTGGCCAGAACATCCAGAACGCTCTCGGCGACTGCTCGTTCATCCGCCCCTCTTTTGAGAGTATATTTCAGCGTGCCACCAAGGTAGGTAGCTGACGCTACTCCTGTGACGCCTTGAATGGCAATTGCTTTAATCTCATTCGGAGAAGGACAAGTGACCGCATACTGCCCTCCTCTCGATCCTGCTATTCTCAGAGTAGAACGCCTCACTGTGCGGTAGACAGAGAATCGAGTGCTCACTTTAGCTCCTTACTAGGATTTACTGCAAGGCAGAGGTCAATATAACATTCTTGAGTGATTTAATCTACTATCAAAATGCTTGTGAAGTATTTACTTTAATAACGCAAGTTGTTGATTACTGCACTAATTGGCGAGCCGCTTCCGATATATGACGCCCAGTCAGACCGAACGCTTCAAGCAATTCGTTTGGCGTACCTGATTCGCCAAATTGATCGCGCATACCAATGCGTTTCATTTTACTGGGCAGCTGTTCACTTAAAAGTTCAGCAATTGCACCGCCTAAGCCACCATTGATTTGAGCTTCTTCGGCAGTTACGACATTTCTTGTTTTTTGCACACTGGCCAGAATTGTCTGCACGTCGAGTGGTTTAATTGTTGGCACATGCACAACCTCGGCACTGATGCCTTGCCCTTGTAGTTGTTTTGCAGCCAACAAACACTGATACGTCATCGTACCCGTACCAATGAGTGTTATGTCATTACCGCCCCACATTGTATAAGCTTTACCAACTTCAAAAGGAGTGTCGTTGGTTGTAAAGATCGGTGTTTTTTCGCGTGCTAGTCGCATGTAGACTGGCTTGTCTATTTGAGCAATCGCCAACGTGGCTTTGGCGGCTTCAGTTGAATCACCGGGGGCGAGCACGATCATATTCGGTAATGCGCGCATAAGGGCAATGTCTTCAAGCATTTGATGCGTGGCTCCATCAGGGCCAACTGAAATGCCAGCGTGGGAGCCAATAATTTTTACTGGGCGGTCGTTCAGTGCAATGGTTGTACGAATTTGTTCCCAGTTGCGGCCCGGGCTAAAAGCTGCGTAACTGGAGGTGAACGGTATCTTACCCATAGCCGCCATGCCAGAGGCAACGGTAACTAAATTTTGCTCGGCCACGCCGATTTCTACAAAACGCTCCGGAAAAGCTTCGGCAAATTTGCTTATTTGGGTTGACTGGGTAAGGTCAGCGCACAGTGCAACAACACGAGTATCTTTTTTGCCAGCTTCAAGCAATCCTCGCCCAAAGCCCGCTCGAATTGGCTCTTGTTTAACGTCATCAGTACCGATGTTGGCAATCAGTTTCATCTCATGCGGATTATTCATGCTCGCTCCTAATTTTGCCACCGAGTGTACGCAGAGCGTTCAAGGCTTCTTTCGCTTGTATGGATTTTGGGGGCGCCCCTGGAATATCTTGTTTACCTGGCGGAGTGCCATGCCACAAATAGTTATATTCCATAAAATTTACCCCTTTGCCTGGAATGGTATGCGCAATAATAACACTTGGGCGGTTTTCGATGGCGCGCGCCATGCTACAGGCATCAATAATTGAATCAATATTGTGGCCATCAATTTCCTGCACGTGCCAGCCGAAAGCTTCCCATTTGGCATGCAAATCTTCCAGTGGCATGATTTCTTCAGTTGGTCCATCGATCTGGATATTATTGCGGTCAACAATCACTATTAAATTGCTCAGATTGTATTTGGCAGCAAACATCACTCCTTCCCAGAAGTTGCCTTCGTCGTGCTCGCCATCACTCACAATGCAGTACACCCAACGATGGCGTTGTTGATCCATAGTGAGAGCGTATGTCATACCAGCCGCTTGGCTCAGGCCGCTCCCCAGTGGGCCAGAGGTTGTCTCAAGCCCGGACAAGCGTGTACGTTCAGGGTGACCTTGCAACCTACTGCCATATTGGCGCAGCGTACTTAACTCTTCTTTGGGCAAATATCCGGCGTGGGCCATAGTGACATAGCGAATCGGTGTGCAATGCCCATTAGAGAGAATAAGAATATCACGTTCGTCCCAGTCAGGATTTTTAGGGTCATGCTTTAAGATGTTGAAATAAAGCGCTGTAAAAATATCAGCTAGTCCAAGCGGCCCAGCCGAATGGCCAGAACCTGCCTGCTCGAGCATTTTAATAAGATCCTGCCTAATTTCGTTAGCTTTGAGCGCCAACTGCGATGGCGTTAATTGCATCATATTGGTTATGATTATACGACGCTAGGCCTAAACGTGAAAGACTAAACCACTCTTGCTTACTCCCTTTTCCCAAACCGTGTTACTTAACCAAAGAGTCAGGTAGCTGCGTTTGAGAAGAGTAGTAAGGGCGGCTTTAGAGTTGACTGATAATAATTATTGATGCTAGATTGTGTAAGCTACTGGCCAAGCTTATGGTGAGTAGTGTACATGCAGCAGTCTAGAATAGCGATTACCCGAGAGAAGAGGTGGCGTTATGGCTCGCGGAGACGCTCGGTACCGAATAACACAGCATCGAACTTCACCTGAAGGTGATCTTGATGGAGGCAGAGCTCAACGCCGGAAGGCCGAGAAAAAGATCAAGGATGAGCTAGGCAAAATATTCGGAGGGTCAGGATCATCTGATCCCAAAGGCAAGAAGAAAGCCAAGAAGCAGCGCAAGAAGCGGGGAAAGTAGTAGTTTTTTGGCTTTCATTACCACCGAGGAGGAATCATGGCTGGCGGAAGACGCACTAAAAGAAAGATTATGAGACACGAGTTTCGCACTTCTAGCATCGCAACCGGGCAGCC
>JARIHL010000044.1 GCA_029288315.1 Candidatus Saccharimonadota bacterium | reverse complement strand
TCAGTGCTCTTAGTACCCATAAGGTGTTCGCGAATATCGCCAGCACCCGGAAAACCTTTAATATAAATTTTAAAGAATCGTTTTAATGCTGCATAGGGACGGTCAGTCTTTGCCCATGTCTGATCATATAAATCAAGATGGTATTTTAGCAAAGCGATATATTCCTCCGGAGCGTGTTCTCTTATCTTTTTCTCAAAACAAAACACATTATAAAAAACACCACGTCCGATCATAATCCCATCTACCCCGCTTTGCGCTGCTTTTTGTAGGCCGTCA
Organism: Candidatus Saccharimonadota bacterium; assembly: GCA_029288315.1. Taxonomy (GTDB): domain Bacteria; phylum Patescibacteriota; class Saccharimonadia; order Saccharimonadales; family EFPC-124; genus JARIHL01. Next base: position 2,065 of record JARIHL010000044.1, on the reverse strand, counting down.
GTTCGCGTTTGAACATCGCCATTGCCAATAATAACTGTTTGTGGTGCCAGGCTATCTCGTAACGTGGCAGCCTTGGTGATTTCCTGCCAGTCGGCTGGTACTTTACTCATTTCTTTTTGAGTACGGCCATGCACGCTGAGTGCGGCAATATCTTGTTGCAATAAAAAACCTAACCACTCCTCGGTCTTCTTGGTTTTAAAGCCTAGGCGGGTCTTCACGCTGACGGGCAGTCCACCTTCTTTGGTAGCTGCAACAAGCTCGGCCGCTAAAGAAGGGTTTTCAATCAAGGCTGAACAAGCGCCGGTCTTAATAACATCTTTTACAGGACAGCCCATATTAATATCAATACCGGCAAAGCCTTTGGCCCTTAAATCTTTGGCCATAGCGGCAAAGTGTTCTGGGTTAGTACCCCATATTTGAGCAACAATGGGCTGTTCGTCTCCTCTGCTGGCCAGACGCCCGTCAGTACTGTGTTTGCCCTGACGACTGTTATAACTGGCAGCATTAGTAAACTCAGTAAAGAAAACATCTGGCCGTGCAGCTTGAGCCACCACATGCCGGAATATAACATCGGTCACACCCTCCATGGGCGCTAGGGCAAAAAATGGTTTCGGTAAGCCTTGCCAAAAATTTTTCATAAGTAAAAACTTTATAGTAAACGAATCCAGGGGAGACGGCAATCCCTCCGTTTCTGACTTTTGTACCATCAAAGTTAGCTTGATTTGAGATTTTGATTTTCTTTACAAATTACAGGATGTATGAATGTTAGCGCATAAAAATTGAAATCAGTGCGCTAACATTCATACGACACGGCCATGTATTTCGGCTAACAAGACTTGCATTTGCATCGCCGCACCATGCGGCGCGGACGTTTGCCGCAAGCGTTGCAGACGCCACCCACTAGGTGTGGTAAGCCTGACCGTGATTTGACGGGCAATGGCGGCGGGTAAAGGCTGCTGCCAGTTTGGCGTTGACCGGTTTTTTTCGATCGGGAAAACATATGCCCTTCCCTTCTTTCCATGCGCTCAAAGCAGGTTACAGTCTAAGCCAAGTGTCTTTGCCCGTCAATGATAAACTTATGCTTAGGAACCCGACCCACAAAAAATTAGACCCCCAACACATAGGTGGATGAAAGTTTTTGCGGGTCGGGTATGGGTTAACGCCTGCGTCGCTTTCGATCTCGGCTGTGAACCTTCGTCTCTTTACTGCAGTAGATGCAGTATTTGACACGTCCAACATATATCATCTTTGACTTTGCATCGCTCCATTCATACTTTGATTGGCTAGGACCATACTCACAGGGCGGGCAACGAGCATATGCAGGACGCTTCTTTCTACGCGAAAACAACATGCCAACCTTCCCTCAGGGTGGCTCGAACCAGACCATGACACTATAGTCCATGCTCCACAAGTATGCAATGGCAATTATAAAGTAGGTTGTCTATCTTAAAATAAGTCTTCAATGTCTAGCTTTTATCGTGATGCAAGCAAGAGACTGCTTGCACCCAAGTTACTGCTGAGGGGAGATGATGCGAGGGTCAGTGAGGGTCGACTTCGGTATCGTGCTGTATTGTTTCTTGTGATGACTGCTGTTGTCGGTTATCACGAAGCAGCATCGCTCGGAAGAAATTCAACACGTTATCGTCAAGTTGCCTCAGACCTGCAGTGATCGCTCGCCTCATTATTACGAGGCCCAGGACCATGAAAAGAAGGTAGGCAAACAAAAACCACGAACCTATATCTTCCTCCACGTTAACGAAAGACAGACAGAGGCCAACCCCCATCAAGATTCCTGCTAGATAGCCCCACATAATGCGTCCAAACACACAGACACGCTTACCAAATGCTTTTTGGAGTATGCATGCCCCGAAGATCCATAAGAAGGCCCCTGCACTCAAGCTGAAATAATGTGCCATTCTAACCTCTCACTGGATAGAACTGAACAGTCTCTTGCATTGGTATTATAAAATATTTTTTTAATATTTTCAACTCTACCGCGCCTCATCCACAATTTCCTCTGCTAAACCGTGTCACCTGATCAAACAGATCAGGATAACACCGCCGG
>JARIHL010000078.1 GCA_029288315.1 Candidatus Saccharimonadota bacterium | reverse complement strand
ATCTTAATCAGTAGTTCGCCATTGGATATATTCGTAAATTTGATTTTGGCGCTTGTGGTCTGACCTGGATCTGCCTTTAACTCAATAAGTGGTGGAGAAATTGAAAATGCCTGGCCCGCCTCAGCGCTCGCCGGAGCTTGAAATAAAACGAGCGATAAAGTAAATATACTACTGACTATCAGAAATCGAGACAAATGTTTAGAAAGCAGAAACATTTTCATTACTTTGAATTGTACAGGAAAGTATCTCAGAATGAAACGCTTCCCGGGTACTTGATCCTTATGAGGGTCTCATTAATGTTAAAAGGTGGCTGTAGCGATATAGGTTAATGTGGAGGTGTAGGTACCTGCAGGTGTGTCGCCAGCTACGTTAGCTATATAGGAGACATGGTAGCGACGGAAGTTATCGGCCGAAGCCTTACTGGCAATTTGATCAGCGGTTACAAACCTAAATTGGTCAACAGTATTGTAGTTAGCAGTCGGTGTTGCCGTACCTGAGCCATCAGGATCAGTACCAACGTTAGGGGTGGCATTATCACGGAGATTAATACCAAATTGTGAACTTCCCTGTGAAGAAGCTGTTTGTGTTGCTAAGGCGGTTATATTGTTTGCGCCTGACGCGAGTGTGGTTCCATTAACCGTAATATTATAGCCCAGCCCAGCGTTAGTTGACACGCCAATTTGCGAAACACCAGAGCCGGTCGTTGATGGAGTAAGAGAGCCTAGGTTAACACTTGTGCCAGTTGCACCTGAGCAGCTTGAGGTAGTTATACCTGAAGTGCCGGTACAAAAAGTAAGTGTCTCATCAACTGATGCCGTCACCTGAATTTGGGCAGCTGTACTAGTGGCTACCGCACCGGAATCTTGAGCTCCAGTAAAGTTGGCGGCAGTGTACGTTTGAATTCTCGCATAAAAAGTGGTGTTTGTTGCACTTGGATTAACAGCAGTACTAAACGTATAACTGACTGCGCCGCTGGCTGCAGCTGCTGTCCTGGTGATGCCAATGACATTAGCAGTGGTAGTGGTGGCATCGACACTAAAACCAGTTGCGCCTGATTGGGCACTAATGCTGACCCCGTCTACATCAAGACCTGTCGGTGCCGTACAGGTGCCAGATGCAGTCGTACAATAAGTAAAGGTGGCTGATCCTAAGTTTGCAGAAGCAGGTATAGTAAAGTCGAATTTATGCGTGGTTGAAGCTGAGGGTGCCGAGCTGCCTACGGTAATGCTCCGTGAAGTTAATTGAGCGGCGTGAACGGGTAGTAAAGGCACGCTGGCAACCGTCAAACTCGTTATGCTCAAAAATGTCAAAATTTTGAGCCTCAATCTTTTATGCATAGTGCATTTACCTTCCCTTACATCTATTTAGCTTACTAAAAAGATAGCATAAGCAATTCATTGTCGTCAATCAAGTATGAAATTTATCTTTATTAATACGTTCCGACGACAACGAGGGTTTGGTTACCAGAATAACTGCCTCCAGGTGTATTATTCGACATATTTGCAATATATGAAATTGTGTAGGTTGTTTTACCTGAACTTTTTGGCGCTGAAGCAATGGTGTTACCTGAAATATATGTAAAGTTATTGGCAACATTGTAGCTAGTAGCTGCGACGCCAAACCCAAAACTATTATCTGGTACTTGGGTTGGATTTGCACCGATATCAGGGCTACTATTATCGACAAGATTTATACCAAATTGTTCAGTGCCGCTGGAAGACGGACCGGGTGAACTCATACCATTTAAGGTGTGGGCGCCATTGGTAAGTGGATTGCCAAGTGTCTGTACGATATACCCGTAACTTGTATAGTTTAATACGCTAAAAGAAGCTGTGCCTGTTCTAGTTAATGAGGTTGATAAAGCTCCGAGACTAACGCTGGCACTATCAACTGAAAAGGTCAGTGCTGGATCATTCGTTGTTGTAGCGCCAGAATCCGTTTTATAGCCAGTACCTTCACTATTGCCCGTAGCAGGCGCACCTATAGTATCTTGGGCCTGGTAATTTGCAGAGTTCGAATTGACGGTGCCGCCACCGCCAACAAAATCCTCCTGAATTTGGTAATTGGTAGAATTAATAGCAGTAGCAGGAAATGGTGTCAAAAGTAGTACTACCACAAGAGAACAAACTATAATAAGGTAGCAACGATTTTTGCGGTGATCTATTTTTTGCTGCTCAGTCATAGATACTATTATTGTAAGCGACTTATGGCGCTCATGCTACAATGCAGCCATGCAATGTGCAATGAAGTGGTTTGGGATCATCGTGTCTTTAAGTGTGCTTGTTGCCTGCCTTATAGGAGAGCCGGTGAAGGCTATTACCGATCAAGGATCAATAGATGTAAATGGTGTAGTGCCTGGCCCGCCGCCCGCAACTGCACCAACTATTCTAGAACCAGAAAATGGCCGGACCTTCGACGAGAAAAATATTAGAGTTGCTGGGGATTGCATAGCCGGTTTAGTAGTAAAAATATTTCGCAATAATGTGTTTGCTGGCTCGGCAGTATGCCAACCTAATAATACCTATGAACTGAACATTGATTTAGTTGAAGGAAAAAATGATTTGCTAGCTCGGCAATATGACTCGCTTAACCAATCAAGCCCTGATTCTGCTATAACTACTGTTTATCATGTACCACCAACCAGCCAACCAAACCTCCCCGGTGAACTGCCAGGGAGCCAGCCATCTAGTGGGAGCCAAGTGCTGGTGCCGGGTGTTGCTCGGTTCGGCCTAACGATTGATTATGATCTAACTTTTCAAGGTGTCTTTGCGGGTAAACCCTTTAACTTGCCGCTCCAGATAGATGGTGGCATACCACCTTATGCCGTAAGTATTGAATGGGGTGATGGTAAAACCAGCATTTTTAGTAGAGAAAACAATCAACGGTTCAATGCCGAGCACATCTATGAGCACGGTGGCTTATACACGGTTAAAATTCGCGTCTCGGACAGAAATGGTAATGAAGCATTCGTGCAGTTTGTGGTGACGGTTAATGGCCGGCCAGGTAATATTGTTGTCCGCTCAATTTTCCATGCCGTGCAATTTGGTGGGTGGTGGGTGGCGTTAATCCTTATTAGCCTTTTATTCGGTTTCATTGGTTTACTTGTAGGCTTTTTGTTGGCACGGTATTTATTTTTACGAAAATATAAGAAACAGTCGCGTCAAAAAGATAAAATTTAACGCAAGGCTTTCACCTATACTATCTCCGATGTTATAGTTTTTATAGACATAAGCATATTGCTTGAAGAAGAGGTGAAGTGTAAACATGGTTCAATGGCAAGCTATATTTGTGAAGAATTATTATTGCTTAACGTTGGCATGTTTGCTGGCTGTGATAGCTGTTAGTCTTGTGCCTTCTTCTAAGACGGGTGCAGTCAGTGGTATTAATCAGCAAATGAATTATCAGGCGCGTTTATTAGGTAGTACGGGTGCGACCGTGCCTGATGGTACCTATAACATGCGGTTTAAGATTTACTGTGATGGCGATGGTGTTTTGGGGGGGTCCGATCCTGGTAGTTGTAGCGACCACGCTACGGCTGAACATATACTCTGGACTGAGACACGCACTGGTAGTGATAAAGTGACTGTTACGAATGGTTATTTTACGGTACAACTTGGTTCGGTAACGGCCTTTGGTTCGAGTGTTGATTGGAATCAGAGCAAATTGTGGCTTTCTATTGATGTTGGCGGCACCGGAACGCCAACCTGGGATGGCGAAATGTCGCCATTCCGTCGTCTTTCTGCGTCGCCTTATGCACTCAATGCTGGTCAGCTCGGTGGCCGCTCTGCAGCCGAGTTTTTACAGCTTGCCCCCGCCGCAGCCCAAACTGATAGCTCCACCGCTAGCTCAGTGTTTGTTAACAAGACCGGCGCTAGTGGTAATATCTTGCAATTACAGAAAGCTACGAGCAATGTATTGACAATTGGGAATACTGGTACAACGCTTTTTCAGCCAACTGCTGACGGCACAACTATATTTAATGTGAAGAGTGCACTTGCTAACAACGTTTTTACTGTAGATACGCAAAATAGCCGAGTTGGTATTAACTTAGGAGGTAACAATACACCTTCCACGTATGCTGAGGGTTTAGAGGTGAGGGGCGCGTTAAAACTTTCAGGCGATGCCTTGCAGATAGATAAATTTGTAACCCCTCTTGGCGCAAGTATTAACACAAAGATTAATGTTCCCCTCTATGATGTAGGCAATTTTTCGCAAATTCTTGCGTTGGGCCTTAACGCCACGAGCTCTAGTAGTGCTCGTGGAATCACGCTTGTTGATGCTCGAACTGGCACACATCAACCAACTCTTTCCGTATTGAGTCCGGACGAAAATCAGATCGTCGGTTTATCATGGGATGGCAGTAATACGAGCGCACTGCTTAAGGCTACTGTTAATACATTAAACTTACAGCCCAATGGTGTTAATGCACTCTCGGCAGTTAATAGTAGTGGTGCGGCAAGAGTAGGAATTAATAATACAGGCCCAAGCTATACCCTTGATGTTACTGGTGATGTCAATAGCTCCACACAATATCGAATTGGTGGCACGACTATCTGTACCTCGAGTGGCTGCACTCCAGCAACTGGATCAGGGAATTATATCCAAAACTCTACTTCAACGCAAAGCAGTTCGAATTTTAATATTTCAGGAACAGGCGTAGCTGGTGCGGCCTTGCAGGCGCCATCATTTGATACGGCTACGGCTGCTGCTTTGAGCATTGGCGGTACAAACGCAACTACTATTACAGTTGGTAGCGCCTCATCCACCAGCACGTTGACCCTGGGCCAGTCAACTGCCAGCCAAACTATTAATATAGGCAATGCTACTATCGCTGCAGGTAATACAGGCACGATTAATATAGGCACCAACGCCACGAGCACAGGTAAAACAGTTATAACTATCGGCAGCACTAATGCGGCGAGTACTACCACTATTCAGGGTGGTACTGGCAATATAAATTTGCTGACTAATTCTGCTTCGGCCAGTATTATCGCCAAATCAAATACGAACAGCACGAGTGCCTTTCAGATACAAAACGCTTCTGCAGCCCCAGTGTTTAACGTTGATACCACAAATAAGCGCATTGGTTTAGGAACAGCAACACCCAATTATGCTATTCAGATCGATCAAGGCACGGCGACAGCTGCCCATATCCAGTTTACAGCTGGTACGACAACAGGTACGACCAATAGTGATGGTTTTACAGTGGGTATAGATACAACTGGTGCAGCTTATCTCATTAATTTTGAGAATCAGCCTCTCTTTGTGGCAACGAACAGCACCGTCAGAATGAAACTCAATGCTGCTGGTGACCTCTCTGTAGGAAGAGACTTTGATGCAACGAACGCGTTACATATTGACAAAGGTACGGCAACTGGTTCGTTTTTACAATTTACAGCTGGCACGACGACGGGTACCACAGCTACTGATGGCCTAGTCTATGGCATTGACACAGCCGGGGGCGGTTACTTCTGGAACTACGAGAACCAAGCCCTTGGGTTTGCTACGAATAATACATTGAGAATGACTATTAAAAATGATGGTAAGCTCTCTTTCGGTAATAATATTGCCGGACAACTCACACCTATGCAAGCTGATTTTGGTGCAGGCAATGCTTCAACCTTAAACTTTACACAAGGTGGCAGTACGGGAACATACGTTGGCATCGATGGTACGAACAATGGATACTTAGTCAATACCGCGAACTCATCACTACAGCTTGGATCTAATAATATTATTCGTGTCATGATTGCGGCTGGCGGATTGGTTGGTATTGGACCTAATGCGGCCGGCTTTACTGCGACTAATACACTTGATGTTGATGGTACGGTACGCGTGCGTACATTTGGTGCGGCAACTGCCACGACCGTTTGCCGCGCTACTACTGGTAATATCGGCACCTTATCTACTTGTTCATCTTCGCAGCGCTATAAAGAAGATATCAGAGACATGTCGTATGGGCTTGATACCATTAAGGCGCTACGCGCTGTAAACTTTAAATGGAAAGAACGCAATGAACGTGATATCGGTTTTATTGCTGAAGAAGTTGCTCGGGTGGTACCAGAGGTAGTCGTTTATAATGCAGATGGCCAAGTAGAAGGTATAGATTATCATCTCTTAACAGCTGTACTGACAAAGGCTATGCAAGAGCAGCAAGTGCAGATTGACCAACTACAAAATGGTTCCAGTAAAGCTCTTCAGAATGGTGATGAAGCTCAGCTAGGGAGCTTAAACGTCAGCGGCTCAACAAAACTCAACAAATTGCACGTGCTGGGTGATGCTACAATTGATGGCGACTTGGCGGTTAGCGGTTTAATGCAGGTGACTGATATAGCCGTGAACGGTCATATTGTTACCAGAGGAGGGGCTCCAACGGCTACACCGCTTGCTAAAGCTGGTAATGGGGCTGAGGTGAATATAAACGGCAATGACACGGCTGGTGTTATTACGATTGTGACAGGCGAATCACCAACTCCTGAAGAACTTACTAAAATTATTTTCAATAAGGCTTTTGAGGCACGGCCCGCTATTCTTCTGACGCCGGTAGGTAGAAAGAGCGCTGACCTGAACGCATATGTAGATCGTCCGACTGCAAGTGAATTTATTGTTGGTGCTAGTACGAAGCCTGAGCAGCATCAGACGTATAGCTTTAATTATCATGTACTACAGTAACTTGCCTGGCATTGGTTAGGAAAGGCAACCTTCTAAGAGTACTCTGCTTGCTAGACAGTTCGCGCCGTTCCTCCTGGGAAGCCGAATTCCAGAGAAGTGAGATTTAATAGTACTGCATTGATTCAAATATTAAATAAAAATTAAATATTTCTATTGATTGACTAAGCTATGTGTGAAATGATGTATGCACTTAATCCATAAGCATGTTAACGATATACTCATGGATTTCGTGAAGCTATATGGGGAAGTATATACATCACTACGCTACTGTAAGCTTGGTTTCATATAAGCGAAAGCTTATGTACCTTACATTTATTTTTGTTGCAATGGTTTTTGTATACAATTTTCTTGATACATCACCCGTTCAAGCGGCACCTGGTATTAATCAGCAAATGAATTACCAGGCCCGATTGCTCAATAATACCGGTGCGGTAGTACCTGACGGCACATACAATCTAGAATTCAAAATTTACCAAGATGGCACTGGCTGTACAGCTGGCGGAACTACGCCATGTAGTGGCACATTGAAGTGGACCGAAGCGCGCACTGGTGCCAATAAAGTAACTGTTACGAATGGTTATTTCTCGGTACAGCTTGGTGAGATCACCGCTTTTGGTTCGAGCGTGGACTGGAACCAAGATACATTATGGCTTTCAATCAACGTCGGTGGTACGGGTGCGCCAACCTGGGATGGCGAAATGACACCATTTCGTCGCTTGGCTGCATCGCCCTATGCTCTGAACGCTGGACAGCTCGGTGGACGATCGGCAGCGAGCTTTCTACAACTGGCACCCACTGCGGTGCAAGCTGATAATTCTACTCTGAGCTCTGTGTTTGTGAATAAAACCGGCTCGAGTGGTAATATCTTGCAACTACAAAAAGGTGGCGCCGATGTATTAACAGTTAGTAACAATGGTGCGCTCACGGTGAATGGTAGTTATAACTCTAACACCTTTAATGCCAGTAATTTGCAGTTTGGAGCAGCAGCGACAGCTACTGTTCAGTCGGCGGCCGGTCAAGCATTAACAATAACGGGCAATGCTACGTCAAGTTGGAGCACCAGCGCTGGCAGTTTAAGCCTACAGGGTGCGGCCGGGCTGAATCTAACGAGTGGCACAGGTAACGTACAGGTCGGAGTTTCAGATACAAGTGGTACCTTATTGGTACTCGATACCAAAACCAATGCTGGTGATCCAACTGGCGTAAATGGGGGTATCTATTATAGCTCTGCTGCTCAAAAGTTTCGTTGTTATCAAAATAGTGCCTGGACAGATTGTATAAGTACTGGTGCAAGTACTTTACAACAGGTTTACGACACGGGTAATACGGTGACTGCTACCGATAATCGAACACTTTTGTTTTCGCTGGCAGATACGACTACTGATCCAAACTTTCTCATCGATTTACAGTGTGATACTGCTTGTGCGACCAATGGCCGGTTTGCCATTTTGGAAGATGGGGTAGATGTATTCACGGTTTCACCCTCAACTGGTGTTGCCCTATTCAAAAATAAAGTTGATTCAGCAACTGCTTTGCAAATCCAGAATGCAGCTGGAACAAGTAACGCTTTCGTGGCAGATACAAGTAATCTTCGGGTGGGGGTAGGTAATGTGACCCCCACGGAAACATTGCATATAAATGGCAAAATGCGCTTTGTAAGTCCAGTAGAAAATAGCTGGTCTGGTAACGCCAAAATTTTTGTTGGTACTGGCCCAGAAGCAGTGGCGCAAGGTGATCTAGACGCCACTTCCCTCTCTATTATTAATGGATTTGGCAATGGTGGCGGCAATATAGAAGGCATTGTTATGCAATGGGGTGGCAGTGAGGACAGCGGTGGTATGAAAGTTGGGGATGACGGGCTGATGGTATGGGGTGCCGGTGATGAAGACCTCTTTCATGTGCTCGATGAGGATGCAAATGCCACAAGGCTTGTCATAGATGATGGTGGCGCAGTGGGTATCGGTACTGCGAATCCGTCAAATGCTGTCCATATTGATCGTGGGACAGCTGGTGCGACTGTGCAAGTTACTGCTGGCGGCACAAGTGGCACTGGCGCCACTGATGGGCTCCAGCTTACGATCGACGGCTCTAATAATGGCTATCTTATGAACCAGGAGAATGCTTCATTGATCCTCGGTACAAATGCCCAAGCTCGTATGACCATTACGGCAGCAGGTGATGTAAATGTTGGTACTGCTGATACGACTGGCGCATTGCTCGTACTTGATACAAAAACTGGAGCCGGTGACCCCACCGGCACAAATGGAGGCTTGTATTATAACGCCAACATGGGTAAATTTCGTTGCTATGAAAGTGGTGTATGGAAACAATGTAGTTCAACCACACTGCGGGTTGCAGCAGATGTGTCAAGCACCGATGCGGTTAACTGGGCCAACGTTACGGGGCTTACGGCAAATGTAAATGCTGGAGAAACCTATACCTTTAGATGCATGCTCACCTATACAACAGCGATTAGTACGACGGCTATCAATCTATCAGCGAATGGGCCTGCTACAACGGCGCTTGATTATGGTGTTTTTGTAGCAACGACGGCCACGACAATACATTCATCCTCTCAAACTGCGTACAATACCGTAACCAACCCAGGTACGGGAGGTGGGGCCACGCGCCTAACGGCAGAGATGAGTGGTACATTTATTCCATCTGCGGCGGGTACATTTGCAATTCGGCTGAAGAGTGAAGTTGCTGCTTCGGCAGTTACGGTTAAACGCGGTTCGTTTTGCGTTATAGAGTAACGATACACAGTACTTTATATAAATCATGATAAGCTTTCCGTAAGAGATGTAGGCTTATTAAAACTAAACTTGCTATAATATTTAATAATATGAGGCATACGCTGAGTCAGTTCGATCATGCAACTACCCAGTCTATTCAAAAATGGCCAAATAATCTGCGATTACCTATGCTTGTGGCATCCTTCATGGGGCTACCAGCCGTAACTGGTATAATCGGCCTAACAGGATTACTATTTAGTTACAACTACGGAGATGAACGCGTCAGCCTGGCGTTCATGTTGAGCTTTGCAGCGCTTGGCGTCAGTGTGTTTCTGAAATTGGTACTTCGGCGGGAGCGGCCTGAAACATTGTATGCAGCGAGTATGCGTTTTAAAAGCTATAGCTTTCCAAGTGGTCATTCGTTCGGATCAATTGTGTTGTATGGTCTACTTGCGTACTTAACATTTTTATACTTTGCTGCACCCTGGGGTTTGCTTAGTACAGGCATAATCATATTACTTATATTTTTAATAGGTCTGTCTAGGGTGTATTTAGGTGCTCATTATGTGTTTGACGTACTTGGTGGCTGGCTGCTCGGCGGTCTTATGCTGCTCGCGCTCCTTAATACTATCCGTTCATGAAACCCGTTTTAGTTATTTATAATCCAGCAGCTGGTTCATATAATAATGTTAAAAATTTAAGGTTGGTCTGGAAAAATTCTACAAATATTACTTTTCAGCGCCTTAACGCTCATTTGGCACGAGTCATCAAGCAAGCTGCTCGTAAGGGGTGTCGCACTGTCATAGCTGTTGGTGGGGATGGTACGGTAAGCTCAGTGGCGGCTTGTCTAAAAGGCACTTCCTTATCTTTGGGAATTATTCCAGCCGGCACTCTAAACCATTTTGCGAAAGATCTCGGTATACCTCTTGAACTTGATAAAGCAATGCAGACTGCTCTCCAGGGGAGGCTGCAAAAAATTGATACGGCGTCAGTGAATGGTCAAATATTTATCAATAATTCTAGCATTGGCCTCTATCCACATGTCGTGCAGGAACGTGACAAACAAAAATCCAGCTTAGGTAAATGGCCAGCTGCGCTCGTAGCTTTGATTAAAATTCTACCAAGTATTAAAAAATATTCAGTCAGGCTGACAATTGATGGCCAAACATATGACCGAGTAACACCATTTATTTTTGTTGGAAATAATTCTTATCATATTGATGCGTTTGGTTTTAATAATCGAACTCGCTTGGATCGTGGTGAGTTGTGCGTCTATATTGTTAATACCTCGAAAATCGCGCGCATACTAAGAGTTTTTTTTCGAGCACTAAGTGGTCGAGCAGAACAAGATCGTGATTTCGAAGCTTTTCGAGCGACTCATGTAGAGCTAGCTGTCACGAGGCATGAATTGCTGGTGGCATATGATGGAGAGGTGATTGAGCTTCGGGCACCATTGTCATACAAAGTAGAGCCAAAAAGTCTGAGAGTTCTATTACCGCGATAAAGTCTGGTTGCTGCCTTGCTTTGCTTTTTGCCAACATCGCCTGCTCACCGCAGTACCTGATCTGTTTTGATCAGGTACTGCGGTGGGCAAAGAACAAAGCAAGGCAGTGGCACAAATCACCTAGTAGCTCTAAATCCGCTCAGGCTGTATTGTGGGTTGTATGCAAGTCATAACAGCCAAACAATACTATGATCAATTAATAATCAAAATTCCCCAAGCTTCCCAAAGAATCATCATAGCGGTCATGGTGATGTCGGCCGGCCGACATACTGATAAGCTTTTTGATTTGCTAAGAGATGCACTGGGGCGTGGTGTGAAGGTCCATATTGTACTTGATAAATGGAGTAAGCTGTCATTAGCGCGTGAGAAGGGTATGTCATCTAAAGCATTTACGCAAATCATAAAGTGTACAGTACTACAATTGGAAGATTTGCAAATGCTTGGCGCCACTATCTCCTGGGTTGGTACAATTGGCCCGAATCCATTTAAAGGGCGCTGTCATATAAAAATAGCAGTTATTGATGATTTTATTTATTCGTTCGGCGGCGTTAATTTTAATGATGCAGCATTCGAACATATTGATTTTATGTTTACTACGCAAGATTCCGGGCAAGCAGGAGTTCTGCAAACGCTTGTACAAAATATTGCAGAAAATGCTCTCCTTAAAGATTGTGAGATAATGCTTGGCACGAAAGCTTCTCTTCTTTTTGATGCTGGCCAGCCGGGTGTATCAATAATTTATGAGCGTGCCTGTGCATTGGCAGCTCAAGCTAAAAAGATCTACTATATTTCGCAAATGTGTCCGAGCGGCCGGTTGGGAATGCTTATACGCCAGACTGATCACATATGTTATTTTAATCGGCCACTACAGGGTTCAATTTTTTTAACTGCATCGTTAGTGATAGATATGTTCCGTAGTGGACTGCGCACTAATTATCACCGCAATGAATATCTTCATGCTAAATGTATACTTTTTGTTATGAAAGATGGTAGCAAGCAGTTATTAAGTGGGTCGCATAATTTTAGTTGGCGTGGCGTGGCGTATGGTACGCAAGAAATTGCTTTGCACTCACTTGATGTGCAGCTATGGGATAGTGTTTATACCTTTATGAAACGAGAAGTAGTACCATAAAGTCGAAACCTGCACCGCCCCTTACTTTGTCTGTTAAACCGTACCACCCGATCAAACAGATCAGGTGGTACCGCCGGAAAGGCGGCGTTTAACAGACAAAGTAAGGGGCGGTGCAGTTATCAAAAAGTTTGACTCCGTAGCTTGTTCGGTCTATGCTAAAACCAAGTGAAGCTAAACTTAGAGTCGCTATCTATTAGATTAGTGATAGCGATGAGATAATTTATAATGAGCGCTATGCAGCCACTGCCATTATCTAATGATGGGCTTCAACTCGTCCATAATTTGCAAACAACGGCTATGGAGCCGGATGTTGCTACGAGTGAGTTAGTTCATATTGCCGGTGTGGCAACAAGTTTATACGCAGCATATGAACGATTACGAAATGCTGCTGAATATACTGAACAGCATCTTTTACTGCGAGCGGCGATTGAACGGTTCTTGCGGCGGAGCATTTTAATGCACGGTTCAACAGCTCGGCTTGGCCACGAGCTTGTCGTTGAGTTGACGCAAGCAGGATACCTAAAAAATGATACTGTCTCCACACAGACCATTATTAAAATTGACGAATTTATCGCTCAATATAATCAACTAGCGACAACAATTACTGCGTCTCATCGAATATCACCAGACAAAGCGAGACGCTGGACACTCCAGGTTTTATCTGTTTGTATTGAAAAATTGTTGGTACCGCACCCTAAGATTGATGCATTTATAGATTTTGCCTATAAACACTATTTATATGCCATCGACAGAAAATACTTCCCAGATGTTGCCGATGAAGCGTTTGAGAATGCGCTTTATTGTGCCGTCCATCGCATACTCATCAAATCTGATATTGCGACCATCCGCTTCTATATGATGGCCAAAACTAATCAGCAAGATAACACAACACTCAATTTTGTGGCACTCTGTAAGACCGTTGATAAACTGTTTCAGTCGCCGCTTACTAATAAATTATCGAGACTCATTGATCGGCATGGCGCTCCGCTGCGTATTTTACGTGAGGTAACGACAGCAGAGGTGTATCCGGCTCACCTTATCGATAATCGCTCTTCGCTGCTCGCAAAAGTACGTGCCGTGGCCGAAGATCAATACGAATTAGTACATCGCAAATTAGTAAAAGGTGTTATCCGAGCAATTATTTTCATTTTTATTACTAAAATGTTAATTGGTTTAGCAGTCGAAATACCCTATGATCTTATGATTATAGGCACAATTGCTTGGCTGCCCTTATTAATTAACCTCTTTTTCCCCGTTCTATATATGGCGACTGCTGGGTGGAGCATTGGTAAACCAGCACCACAAAATACAGAGGCAATTGCGGGTTATATCGATCGAATCTTATATCAGAGTGAAAAGCCACCACTACAGTACAAAATTGAGCGTCGTGTTACCTCAAGCAACTTGCGAAGTTCTTTTAATATTGTGTATGCGCTAACCTTTGTCATTTCGTTTGGGCTAGTCATGTGGATATTGCAACAGCTTAAATTTAGTGTTGTGCATATTATAATTTTCTTTATCTTCTTTTCAGCAGTAAGTTTTTTGCGCTTTCGGCTTATTCAAACGGCACGAGAGTTAGAGCTAATGGATAATCGCCAGAGTCTCATATCTGCTATTGGGGACTTTTTCTATACTCCTTTTATACGCCTTGGTATGTGGTTATCTGATCAATATAAGCAGATCAATGTCATTTCAGTCCTTTTAGACTATGCCATAGAGTTACCGCTGAAGAGTTCCCTACGACTGCTCCGCCAATGGGTGAGCTTTATGCGCGATAAGCGCGAAGAAATATAGAGGCTGTTCTTAACGAGTTGTATGGCGTCTAAACAACCAGGTGGCGAGTGGAATAGTAATGGCAATAATACCCAGAGCCCAAGCAATGGCTATCCAACCATGATTGCCAATTGGCGTACCAACAAGCAAAGCTCGGATTGCTTCAATAGTGTGAGTAACTGGTTGATTCTCTGCAAAGCCTCGAAGTACAGGATGCATAGTTTCGGCTGGCACAAAGGCACTACTGGCAAAAGTGAGCGGAAAGATAGCAATAAAGCTAAACCACTGCACCGCTTCAACGCTTTTAGCAAGTAAGCCCAAAATCGCCGAAAGCCACGAGATGGCGAAAGTAAATAAGAGCAGAATGCCAAATACCATCAGCCATTCTAACGGATCAGCATTAGGGCTAAAGCCAACTGCCAATGCAACCAAAATCATAATAATCGTTGAGATGGTATTACGTACCAAATCTGATACGACATGACCAGTCAGCACGGCCGAACTCAGCATCGGCAAACTGCGAAAACGGTCAATAATACCGCGTTGCATGTCGTTGGCAACGCCAAGTGCGGTGGTGGTGGCGCCAAAGGCAGCAGTTTGCACCAGAATTCCGGCCACGAGAAAGTTAACATAGCTGGTAGGGCCAGTATCAATCGCGCCACCGAACACATAACGAAAGAGCAACATAAACATAATTGGTTGCAAAACTACTGACAGCAGCTGATCAAGGCTTTTAATAATATGAGTTAAGCTGCGTTTGATGAGCACCCATGAATCACTGAAGACCCAGTAGGCTGCTGAATGTTTTTCTGGCTGGATACTGCCAGCCTGTAATGTTTGTTCAGCCATTATTTTTTATCCTCCTCAGCCACATCGTCTTTTGTGGCTTGGTGGCCGGTTAATTGTAGAAAAACATCATCGAGCGTTGGTTTATGGAGTGACAACCCGTCTACTTCGATGCCTGCAGCTTGAAGTTTGTTTAAAATCTCCTGCAAATGTTTGACACCACCAGTCATCGCGATGCTTAATAAACGACGTTTACTATCAACCTGCAGAGCTTCACCGTCAACAACTTTTTGCGCCTTTTGAAAATTGCTTCCTTTCGCAATGGTTAACTCAAGACGTTCATTGCCTACATGTTGTTTCAGTTCATCGGCAGTTCCTTCGGCGATAACTTTCCCCCCGTCGATAACGGCAATTTTGTCAGCAAGCAAATCAGCTTCGTCTAAATATTGGGTGGTCAAAAGGATTGTCGCCCCAGCGCCAACTAATTGTTTGATAATCTCCCACATTGCGATACGGCTACGTGGATCAAGCCCTGTTGTTGGTTCGTCAAGAAAAATAATTGGCGGTGCCGCAATTAGGCTAATCGCTAAATCAAGCCGGCGGCGCATACCACCCGAGTATGTTTTAACGCTGCGACCAGCTGCATCAATAAGATCAAATTGCTGTAATAGTTCTTCGCTGCGGCGTTTTGCATCAGCTTGACTGAGCCGGTAGAGCCGTCCCATCATTTCTAGGTTTTCTCGGCCAGTTAGATATTCATCAACGGCAGCATATTGACCAGTCAGCCCTATAACACTCCGCACACCATCGGGCTCTTTATGGAGATCATACCCATGTATAGTGACTTGACCGTCGTCGGCAGCGAGGAGGGTGCTCAAAATTTTGACAGTGGTTGTTTTGCCAGCACCATTTGGCCCAAGGAGTGCTAAAATAGTTCCTTGTTCAACTCGTAAATCAATTCCCTTGAGAACCTCAAGTTTTTTATATGACTTTTTAAGCCCTTTCGCTACAATGGCATAATTTTTTGGCATCTCAATAAAATCCTAAGTTAACCTGACTATCTTAGCATATTATTGTAATCTAAAGAATAGTTATTTGTGAAAATTATTACATGTGGCCTTGCTCACCTGAAGTCTGTTGTCTTCGTGGAGACTCGACCTTTCCGGGAGGAACGAAGCGAGCTCTTTGCGAGCGGAGTGTTTCTCTACGAAGACAACAGACTTCAGGTGAGCAGGATCTATATAGCCATTAATCTATAATTTTAATTTTATCAGCAATCTCGGGTGGTAAAAAACCTTTGTAATGCTGAAAATTTGCTTGCCACTTGTAGTCTTGTTGATACCCTAAATCTTTCATGAGCTTAGTTGGCGCATTCCGCAAATGCAGTGGCACTGGGGTGTCAGAAAAATCCTGTGCGGCTTGTAAAGCTTTATTCATCGCAGCAGCAATTTGACGCGACTTTTGGCATTTAGCAAGCACAGTTGCACAGTGAAAGAGGTTAAACTGACATTCAGGCATGCCGATACGCTCGACAGCTTGGAAGGTAGAGATTGCCAAATTCAATGCTGCTGGCGCGGCTAGGCCAATATCTTCTGAGGCAAAAATAACCATACGCCTGGCGATAAACTTCGGGTCTTCGCCGGCT
>JARIHL010000028.1 GCA_029288315.1 Candidatus Saccharimonadota bacterium | reverse complement strand
CATTGGCAATATCACGGCCGAGCACCACCGTTTCACGATTAGTGGCATCATTGATGAATTCGCCAGTGCGCATGTTAAGACTCATAACCTCTTCGCAATCAGGTGTTGTGGCAATAATCGAGGTATTTTTAAGGGGATTTTTGTGGGGCTCACTCACGCTGCCAGTAACGGCCATAATCGGCGCACTCGCCGCAATAGCCTCATTCTTCTCAATAGACTGCAAGTCGCGTTCGCTCAACGTTGACGATCCAAGGGCTGCCAGAAAGTTATAATCAGTTATATTGCCTTGACTGTCACGACTTACTTGCCCTGGACGAATCGTGAGCAGGTTGGGACCAAGCAATTGCATTTGGTCGCGTACTTTTTGTTTGGCACCTTCACCCAGCGCCATCACAATTGTCACAGACGCAACACCAATAATGATACCCAGCATCGTCAGCGCGGTTCGCATTTTTGTAGAGCGGAGTGACTTCAATGCAATCTTAACTTCAGTCATAATCATGAGTGTTTGCTCCCACGTTTAACCCTGGTTGAGGATTTCTTTTTCTCAAGCGTTTCGCCGCGTTTATTGGCTTGGACCTTCTTTTTTGCCTTGGCTGTCACAGCTTCAGCAACCTTGCGATAGGCACTGAGTGCGCGTTTTTTGGTGGGATCAATTTCTTTTTGGGGCTCCTTTGTATCACTGGCAATTTTGCCATCAATCATCTGGATGATACGGTCGGCAAACAGGGCGATTTCGGGATTGTGGGTCACCATGATAATAGTGTTGCCTTTTTGGTGGATTTCAGAAAGCTCCTGCATAATAATCTGACTTGATTTTGAATCGAGATTACCGGTGGGCTCGTCTGCCAAGATGATAGCTGGATTGGTCACCAGTGCTCGTGCAATGGCCACTCGCTGCAGCTGGCCGCCCGAAAGTTGATGCGGCATATAATATTCGCGTTCTTGCAAGCCAAAGTCGGTCAGTAATTTGCTTGCGTGTTTGAGGCGGCGAGTATGGAAAGTACCGCGATAGGTGAGGGGCAGAGCCACATTATCAATAACATTGGCGCGGCTGAGTAAATTAAAGTTTTGAAAAATCATGCCAATTTTGTCGCGGCGGATTTTAGCGCGGCGGCGGTGATTGATCTCGGCTACTTGTTTAGATTCGAGGTAGTATTCGCCGTACGTTGGCGCGTCAAGCAAACCAAGAATGTTCATGAGTGTGGTTTTGCCAGAACCAGATGGCCCCATAATACAAACAAACTCACCCTTCTCTATACGAAGGGTGATATTGTCCAGTGCAATGGTGGTGGCATCACCAATGCCAAAGAGCTTGCTGAGATTATAAATTTCAATAACTGGTTCCATGGGGGAGTATCTTTACTGTGTTTCTAAACACAAAAGCTACTGACCATTATAAGCAGGGATGACACTTGGTAACAGTTCTATTTTCACAACATTTTTGACAGTAAGCGGTTTTGGATGGCAATCATCTCTTGGTTTCTCGGCTGTTTGTATCTGTAAACAAATGTAAGAATATAAGCTCTGTTACAATGAGGCGAGAGGTGTGGAGAGGTGCAGGAGCGGTTGAACTGGCACGCCTGGAAAGTGTGTGTGGCTCAAAAGGCCACCAAGGGTTCGAATCCCTTTCTCTCCGCCAAAAATTATAGCCGGGCTCAAAACCCCGGCTATAATTTTTGGCAGTGGGGTAATGAATTCGAGCCGAAGGGTGAGAACTGCCAGTGGCAGTTCGAGAAATCCTTGTTTAGCTGACCACGAACGAGCCAAAGTGTTGAGACCCCTAGATTATTTCTATAATATTACTAATAATTTTCAAATCTTAGACCCATGGAGCCCTGTTATTGGGCAGGGCTCCATGGGTTTGAACAACTACAACTCACCTAAATTGTTTGCTGTACCGCCAAGTAGCTTCCAACCGTGCTTTCCGGGAAGAACCCATTGTTTTTTGTCGGATCAAAGCTCAACCCCCGAGCCTGATCTGTTGCCAGGCCGATCACAGCCACGGCTGTGACACATCCTCCGGCTGAGAGGCTTTCATCGAGCCGGCTCTGGATGCCACTTGCCGCACAGACAATACGGCTGCCCGGCAGGACGTATCCCCCACGATAGCACACATCACCGGGGATTAGCTGGTCAGGATGGAGGTCGATGACAGTGCCTGAAGGCATGCCCTCGCGGGCCGTCAATTCTGCCTTGCCAGTAGCGAATGACTCGTATTGGGCGGCTACCTCAGGATTACCAAATGGCAGGCTGAGAATCTCATTGTAGTAAGGTAGTTCTTCGTCATTCACGACAATCACTCCAGTGGTGAACCATAAAGCATCACGCCTGGCAATTTTAGCTGCCACCAGTTGATTGAACTGTGCCTCTACGGCTGCCGCAACCACTAGCGCCAATTGCCTGCAGTACATTCAAATCACTCCTCAGAGCATTGACAGTGAGACCTCTATAGTTATATCACTTGCGAGATTGCAAATACAGCACTGAGCGAATTTACCATCGGAGGTACAACTTCACTATACATTTGTCAAATTACTACATTTGCTCTATACTAAGCAGCGTTATGCCTCAAGAAAACTATAACACCAACGCGAATCAACGGCTCGAAACCCCAATGCACTTTGTGGGAATTGTTGCTTATGGCTCGTCTTGGTTTAACGCATAGTTTATATAAACAGGTTAGATGAGATGAGCCTCCTAGACGGAGGCTCTTTTGTTTGAGAGGCTTAGCCCACTCCAAGATTACTCATGTAGTTCTGGAGGCTCGATGTTTCCCTGAGGAACGCAGCGAGCTGCTTGCGAGCGGAGTGTTCCTCCAGAAACTACATGAGTAATCTTGGAGTGGGCTCACAGATTTCATCCTCAATAAGGAGAAAAACATGAACGAAACAGACGTCCGAAAAAACATCTGTCTCTTATACACATCTGACGCTGCCGACGAATAG
>JARIHL010000025.1 GCA_029288315.1 Candidatus Saccharimonadota bacterium | reverse complement strand
GGAGATGTGTATAAGAGACAGGCTCTTATGCGTACGTGAAGTAAAGGAGGAGTTAACGTCGAGCTTTTGCCCGACACCATCAAGCACCACGGTACTTTTGACGCTCCTGCACATGGCAAGCCCGAGGGTACAAGTCGTACGAATGACTTGCTATACCGCCGACTTCTCGGGTAAACCGACTGCTACATCTGAAATCGCAAAGATTGACTTCTTTGCTTACGACCAAAAAGGGCTAACCTCACCCGTCGATCATCTTATTTTGACGACTTGCACGCTCGTGGGCTACGGGCATGAAATACAAAGCCGTTCTTTTCGACCTCGATGATACTTTACTAAAAACCTCTGCCATAGAAGCCAGGCTAAGGAAAATCTTACAATATTCTGACGGCCCTTGCACCCAATAATTATAAAGATCGCTCCGGGCTTGCTGAATGGCGGTTGAGTTTGCCAGCAGGCAGAGAACTATTATATACGCTTATAGATGTAGAGGATGATGAACGAGAGCAAGTTCCAGAAATTGGCCCACTACTTCTGGCTTACAAGCAACAGTATTACTCTTTTCGCCAAAGCACAAACGCCTTAACTGAGGTCTGTAAAAAGCTTATTGCCAAGCTGCCCTTAAATGAATTCCAATTTATTCATGATTGGACGATATATTTTGAGTACTTTTTATCATGGGCTTTCGGTAACTCCCCATCAGAAACGCGCAACATAGTAGGTATCAATTATGACATCACCTACGAGGATTGCGAAAATGTCTACCACTCGATGTTGGCACAATCTGAAGTCAGCACAAAAGTTGAAAAATAAAGAGTACAGGTTTAGAATTTGGCAAAGTTGCTGATAAATTGATAATCACTTGGTCTAAAACCCGCGAGCTAGGTTCGTTTTTTCTTGACAGTATTCTTAACTGCCTTCTCAAATCGTTCTTTGCCTTGTGGGTGATCCAAGTTTATTTTTTCAGCCTTAAGCCGTCCCTCAATCTTTTTCTGCCACTCTTTATCTTTTTTTGTGGACTTGGGTGTTTTCTTCGGTTTCATGTCTCCAATATATAACGAAAAACGATCTAACCCTGTATGGCTTGGGGGTATAATTACCGTATTAAACTATTGACTAATGCCACTATTTTATTATAATATACAACATTCCGGATAAGGAATTGGCGCTAGAGCCATCACTCTAGAAGTGGTGCGCAACTTTGCACTGCATATCCCAGAAGAGGTGGAGCAGAGCATGAACGCAAAAATCAAGCGCTTGATTGCGGAAGCGCTCAAGCACATTGTCGCAGCTTTTCTGCTGTTCTGGTTGTCTGTGGTCATCGCGCTCATCGTGCTGGCCAGTGTTAGCTGGCAAGCAGGCCTCATCACCTTCGCAGTAGGGCTGGCAGTCACAATCGTATTAATCGTGACGGCCTGGAAGAAGGTCTTCGGAGCAGGACAGAACTTCGTCCATGAAGTAACCGACCATGGGTCTCGCCCTGCACAGTCCAGTCTACAGTACCCTCGGGAGCGGCGGGGTCATGAAGATCCAATGGATGGGCCTTACGGTATCTAACACTGATTCGTAAGCCTTCCATAGGTTACAGAGTTGGCGAGCAATCCTCACATGGAGCTCGCCAACTCTGGACCTACAGTACAAGATAAAGTCAAAGTGCCATTAGTGGCATTTTTTATATGAAATTCATACTAGCGTGATCTCAAAACTCTAAACTGAACTTAAAATACTTGAGGCTCAAAGAGTAAAAAGTATGGCTTAGGGTTAAATTGAACATGCGCTAGAGAACAACAGTTGACAAAGGGTAAGCGCTCAGCGTATCGTAAGGTCACGTAAGCAACTAAAAGGAGGAGATAAATCTAGCATGGCAGCTTACAAGCACACAAATTCAAAAGGGGCAGTTTATTACTTGCACTCAAAACTTGTTACTCTGCGTGGTAACAAGCAACAGCGTATTTTCTATTTTGCTAAAGACGAACGCCCGGATGACGCCGTAGAGGAACTTCCAGAAGGCTATGGTGTTCAAGAGAACGTACGTAATGGTTTTTGTACTCTTAAAAAACTCAACAAAGAAAACAAGAAGTAATTTGTTTAGATACCCTACTTGAAGCGGAAGCCCTTATGGTGCTAAGCTAAGAGCAAACAAAAAGGGAGAGAAAAGAGGCCCGGGGGATAACCCTGGGTCTTTTTTGTATTTTCATTTGAGATACAAGAGGTATGATCAGTACGCTCCTTGTATAAAATGAAGTATAATAAAATATATGGACATACTCAGCAATTTACTCCTTGGCATAATCACGATTCTTCTGGGAACGATTGGCTATTTTGTCAAAAAAATTATGGATGATACTCAAGTACTCAAAAAAGAAATGAAACCAATTGCACCAGCCATTATTGAGATTCAAGGTAAATTTGCTCAGGCTGGTCACCAGTTACTCTTTCCGTTGACTGTTACGCCAGGCTCGCCGCTCAGAGTGACTGAATATGGTGATAAGCTACTACGCGAGTCAGGTTTTTATAAACTACTACAAGCAAATAGAAAACAACTTGTAAACCTTGTGAAAGAGCGCCATCCTAAATCAAACTATGATATTCAGCAAGAGGCAACTGAGATTATTCAAGACTTACTGGAAAGTGATGATGAAATGGCTCTCGGACCCAAAGAGTATGCTTTTAATAATGGGCTAGATATTAAGGTGTTGGCTACGCCAGCTGGAATTGCACTAAGAGACGAAGTTATGAAAGATTTGAAATTTTAGCTAACGCCAATGGACCTGATTGTTGACCTGCATATCCACTCACATTATTCACGTGCCACCAGTAAGCAATGTACTGTAGAAGGCCTATATTATTGGGGCAAACTTAAAGGTATTACTATTATTGGGACGGGTGATTTCACGCATCCGGATTGGTTTACTGAGATGCGCGACAAGCTGGAGCCAGCCGAACCAGGGCTCTTTAAGTTAAAAAACAAGCTTGCCGCCGAGATTGATAGAACATTGCCGGAAACCGTCCGGAATAACATCATTCGTTTTGTGCCAAGCGTTGAGATTAGCGCCATTTACAGTAAAGGTGGCAAGGTTCGCAAATTGCATCAGTTGATCATTGTGCCGAGTTTTAGCGCGGTGAGTGAAATAAATGCCCGGCTGGAACGCATCGGCAATCTAAAGGCTGATGGACGGCCAATTTTAGGTATTGACTCGAAAGAGTTATTACGGCTTACGCTAGAGGCTGAGCCTGATGCGCTGTTTATACCGGCACATGTTTGGACACCATGGTTTGGTATGTTTGGTTCAAAATCTGGTTTTGACACGATTGACGAAGCGTTTGAAGAGTTATCGCCTGAGATTCGAGCTATCGAGACTGGCTTATCGTCAGATCCAGCCATGAATTGGCGTGTCAAAAACCTTGACGGCCTGGCTATTACCTCGAACTCAGACGCTCATTCGCCGCAAAAATTAGGCCGCGAGGCGACAGTGATTCGAACCGACATGACATACGCAGCTATTGCCGGTGCCTATAAAACGAACAATGAAAGTTTAATTGGCACTATCGAATTCTTTCCGGAAGAAGGCAAGTATCATGCTGATGGCCATCGGCTTTGCGGTGTTCGATTTACGCCAGAACAAACCAAAGAACGGCAAGGGATCTGCCCGAATTGTGAGAAACCGCTGGTTATCGGTGTTGATTATCGAGTGAATGAGTTGGCCGATCGTCCGGTTGATTATCAACCTAATCTTAAACAGGTTGAATATATTATCCCGCTGGCCGAAATCATTGCCCAGCTGCGGGGAGTTAAAACTTCATCGAGTAAGGCGGTGATGAATGAGTGCGAAAAAGTTTACGCGGCGCTGGGTGATGAATTTAGTATCCTGCGTACCGTACCAATAGCACGTATTCGCGAAGCTGGGTTTGGATTGCTCTCTCTGGCTATCGAACGTTTACGCAATAAAGACATCGTGCTTGAACCGGGTTATGATGGCGTATATGGTGTTATTAAGGTTTTCAAAAACCATGACGAACGCCAACAAGCTACGGATCAATTAGCGCTGTTGTAGGCGTCTAGTGTTATAATTCACTTGTTGTCTTAGAATCCGAGGGAGGCACCATGCCTGAATGCGTGATACGGTATGCTCGGTATGCCGTGACGTCCACCACCTCGCTTGACCGGCACCTCCAAGATATGGCCCGAGAGGCACTGGCCGAAAGTCTGCTCGAAGTGTTGCCTGATTATATCGTAACCGTTCTTAATGATGTGGCTGGCATGGCCCTTACGATTGATGAACTCGAGATCGACATCACACCCTTCCATGCCGCCGCGTATAATCCGGCCGACTTGAAGATCATGATCACGAGTGGTATTCAGCGAATTTGGGAAAACCGCCTCGCTATCCGCACTGTATTGGCAGATCGCGTGCTAGCCTGGCTGGAGGACTATACTCAGGGCACGGATCATGTTTTATCGGCTAAGCTCGTCAGCCTAGAGGTGAATCTTTACTTCACCCAGATGTGCGGCCATGTTTTCAATATCCAAGACGGTGAATCAATTGCCGATTGGGATGACGCCCTATAACTCACACCCCTACGAGGAGATTTCTTGCAAAGAAGATGCTCTTGACGGGGTATCTTCTTTTGTATAGTAAGGTATGTGAACCTAAATGAACTCAATAATGAACAGCGAAGAGCGGTTGAAACAAGTGATGGTCCTTTGATGGTTGTGGCCGGGCCGGGTACGGGTAAAACTAAAACGCTTACTGCGCGCATCACCTATTTACTCGAAGTAAAAAAAGTTAAACCCGAGGAACTGCTCGCTCTGACATTTACGAATAAAGCAGCTGCAGAAATGCGTCAGCGTGTAACGGCGCAGTTCAAGATTAAGCAGCTTCCAAAAATTACAACATTTCATGCGCTCTGTTATGAACTATTGAGTGTGAAAGCAGTGAACCGAATAGAGGTTATTAGCGAGCACGAGCGCCTGTTAATGATAAAAGAGTTACGCAAAACTGCCGCTTTGAAATCTTTGACAACCCGCGAGCTGAGTCTGGCGATTTCAAAGCTGAAGAATCAACTGCCTGCAGCGGCGACAATCTCAGCGATGCCCCAGAAGGGAACACTTCGCTCGCAATCAGCTCGCTACGTTCCTGCGGGAAACGCCGAGCCCTTCTGGAGCACGGCTGGAGTTGCTCCTTCATTAGTTCTGGAAGACAAGGAGCTAATAAACCTACTCGCAGCCTATAATAAAACTCTTCATCAGCGGCACCTCCATGACTTTGATGATCTGCTACAACAAACCTACGAGTTTCTCAGTACTAAGCAGATTAATCAGCGATTTACCCATATCTTAGTAGATGAATTTCAAGATACAAATAGATTGCAATATGAGTTGCTGCAATTGCTGCGGAGTAATGACAATATTTGTGTGATTGGCGATCCGCGGCAGTCAATTTATGGATTCCGAGGTGCGAGCAGTGATGTCTTTGAACGTTTTGAAGAGGATTTTCCACATTGCCGTTCAATAACATTAACAACCAAC
This sequence comes from Candidatus Saccharimonadota bacterium, assembly GCA_029288315.1. Lineage (GTDB taxonomy): Bacteria > Patescibacteriota > Saccharimonadia > Saccharimonadales > EFPC-124 > JARIHL01. The sequence goes on along the minus strand of JARIHL010000025.1, from coordinate 2,646 downwards.
TATCGCTCGGCGCTACCTATCGTTAACTTAACTAATGCTATCTTTCCAGACGCCACGCCACTTCAATCAGGCAATTCACGAACTGGGCATGTAAGGCAGATCGAGGTGCTGAATGAATACCGCGAATCCATCTGGATTATTAATCAAATTGAACAATCGGTAGGCGGCAGTGATTTTTTGCGCAGCCATAGCCTAGATTATCAAGTAGCTGATTCGCGAACATTTCGCGATTTTGCTATTGTATATCGCTCACATCACGTCAGTAAAACCCTCCGAAAGGCTTTAGCAGAATCAGGCCTGCCATTTCAAATAGTTGGCGAAGGTTCTCCCTATGAACAGCCGGCCATGTGGACCATCATTCAACTACTATGTTATCTGATTGAGCCCACTGAAGCCCGTCTTGAGATACTCCAACGCTTAATCAGTTTACAAAATATTTCGAACCAACAGCTAACGGTCTTGCTTGAGCAGATTCAACCAGCAAGCAATAAAGCCTTAACCGAACAAGCTGGTTTTATCGCCGAAAAACTCGGCGTGAAGTCCGCATTATTGACACAATTCATAAACTCACTTGTTCGTTTTGAAACCGAACCAATAGCCTTTGTGGCGTATGTGGATAGTTTGAGCGAACATACATTTTATGATGCTCAAGCGGATGCTATAACACTTATGAGTATTCATGCAGCCAAAGGTTTGGAGTTTGCCCATGTTTTCTTGCTTGCCGCCGAGGAGGGTATATTGCCGCACGCAAAATTGAAGCAACTAGCTGATCTAAACGAAGAAAAGCGATTATTCTATGTTGCCGCCTCGCGTGCTCGGGATAACCTTGACATACTGCACGCTAAAACACGCGCTGGAGTTGCAGCTCAACCTTCGTCTTTTTTGGTTGAGTTGCCTCAAGTTGTTCTGGAACGAATGCAAGATGAAACGATGGCCGGCCAAGTGCGTCGCCAAGAAAAACGCCAAGCTAAACGTCGCCAAGTGACCTTATTTGATATATAGGGTACTATTTAATGAATGAGTATTCTTGATGATCACACAAAATTAATTGTAAAATTCTGCGAAGAGCGAGACTGGGCCCAATTTCACGACCCAAAAGATCTCGCTATTTCATTATCACTTGAAGCAAGTGAAGTCTTAGAACTTTTCCAATGGAAGGATTATCACGAAATTAATAAAAAAGAGCTGGCTGAAGAACTTGCCGATGTTTATTACTGGATCTTACTAATGTCTCATTATCTTGAAATTGATATTGGTAGCGCCTTTGCCGCCAAAATGAAGCAGAATAAGGCGAAGTATCCGATTGAAAAAGCAAAAGGCAAGAAAGATAAATATACGAATTATCAGTAGCTCTAGGGCGATGTTATCTTTTGGGCCGGTCGGGGACTTCGTAGCTCGGGTCGATACGATGCATAATAGTATGAGCCAGATTATTAATTTCGTCCGCTACTGGGCCATCGGCTGCATAACCAGAGCCAGCCGTTTCGTTGAATACGACCGTACGGTTTTCAGTAGTATTGTAAGCTAGCCCGTATTGTTGGCTGCCTAATTCCGCGTTTGTATAGGATAATGGGGAGAGCATGCTCAGTTGCAGTGTATCCGGTTCTTCTAATGCCTTTTCTAGCAGGTCAATACTGAGCGCTTCATCTGATTGGGCTAAAGGATTATTCTGTTTGACATCAAGCGCAATGAGTAATCGGTCAACCTTGCCGTGAGTGCTTGTTGGAACTGAAGCTTCAAAAATGGCTTGGCCTACTATGCCTTGAGGAGCTTCACCGCCCTCAGAGTAACTGGCCGAGAACTCCGGGCCACTTAAGGCATCATGATCGGCCATGGTTGTAATAATGCCGTCCGGAGATCCGAGTTCGGCATCAACCTGAGTTTCTTCGGAGTTGGCTAAGCGGATAACTATATTTCTAGCCAGGTCAACACTTGTTTGTTGAACATCGCCAGTAATTTGTTCAGGCGTTCGGGTATCAGTTTCTAGAACATCGCTGGCTTCAGCCGCAGGTTCTGGAATCTCGCCATTGATCATTGTGGAGCTCGGTGCTGCTTCGCTACTCTCTGTGGGTGTAGCTGGAGCTGGTGAACGAGCTTCGCTATCATTGGCACCGCAACCGGCAAGTGCAAGTCCAGCAAGTACACCGGCCATAAGCCGGTACTTATTACGATTTAATCTTTCTCTGAATGATTGATGTTCACTCATAGTCTGTAGTTAAATTACAACAAAAATGTTTTTAAGTCAAATTTTCAAATTGCACCGCTCTCCTCCCTGGGGGGACAGTCAGCTCGCTGCCTGCCTCATTCATCTTTGATATACTGAACCACATGACAAGAATCCAAGATCTCGAACAGTTAGTAACAACTCTCTATAACAAGCACGATCCCGCCCGTGCAGACTGGGCGGACTGGCTCGGCGAAAACCATGTTCTCCTAGTTGCCGACTATGCATCTGAGCTTGCAAAGCGATTTGGAGCGAACGAAGAGTTGGCTCGGGCGGGTGCTCTCTTGTATGATATCGCCGATACCAAAATGAGCCGCTTTGCAGCTAACCATGAAGGAACAAGCCTCACAATGGCTCGAGAGCTTATGCAGCAAGCAGGCTTTAGCTGTCTCTTATACACATCTGACGCTGCCGACGAATAG
>JARIHL010000074.1 GCA_029288315.1 Candidatus Saccharimonadota bacterium | reverse complement strand
ATTTTGGCTTTTCGGTTACTTTTTTCGGTTGCTGCTTTTGAGCACGTTGTGCCGCAGCTTCCTCGAGATGTTTAAACCGAGCCAACGCTGCTTGAGAATCGGCTTGCAGTTGTTGGTCAATATTCAGTGCATCCGGGCTTACCTGCAATGCCATGCGATTAATACCGGCTAGCGCCAATGAGTCCAACCGCTTAACCCGCGATAATGCCACGTATCCCATGCCTTCCACAAAGGCTTTTCGCAGGTCAATACGCGCAGCATCAAGTGTCATACCTTGGCTTTTATGAATAGTGATTGCCCAGGCTAAACGAAGGGGGAGTTGGGTTATACCGGCACGTTTCTTATCACCATCACGAAGTTCCCATGTTTCTGGACGGATAATCAGTTCATCACCGCTTCTAAGCTGTACGATTGGATAGTTCGTATCTGATTCAAAACCCTTTACTATCCCTAAACTACCATTGACATATTTTTTATCTTGGCTATTTTTGATACACATCACGAAAGCACCTTGCTTCAACTCTAGCTGTTCTAAGGCCAGACAAGAGCGTTTCAACTGCTGAACATAGTTTTCCTTGCCGGTTGTGTACATGTCATAGATAAAACTATCGCCTGGCAAGGCCTGAAGTGCCGCCCGATTAATAACATCGACGTCAACGTTAGTCGTGTGCAGCTCCGTAACTGGCTGGTTTTCATCAAGCCTCACACCTATACGGGCCAACAAGCTCTCGGCATGCCGGCGACGAACATCATTACCTCGCAGTGCAGTCAAGATCTCCAAAAACATATCATCCTCTTGCCGGTGCTGTTCTGAAAGATAGCAAACAACCGGTTGTAGTTTTTGCCATGCGTCCGAATGAACAACAAAACCACCTTCACGTTGATCTGCTCGATTCACCGGTGGTAATTGAAAAAAATCGCCACATAGAATAACTTGCAAACCACCAAAAGGTAATTCATTTTCACGCACTTTTCTTGTTACTTCCTCGACCATATCTAACCGATAATCATGCAGCATTGATATTTCATCAATAATAAGAATGTCCGCTTTATTAATTAAGTCACGGCGTCCTTTAGCTAAATCTTTAAAAAAATACTTGCTTACATCTTGCTGTACACCAATACCACTCCAGGCATGAATGGTTGTTCCTCCTAAATGGGTTGCTGCCAAACCTGTGGTAGCTGTGACCGCCACATGCTTACCCTCTTTTTTAGCTTGCTTGATAAAGGTATTGAGCACAAATGTTTTGCCCGATCCAGCTTGCCCAGTTAAAAAAACGCTGTGACCGGCGTGCATAATCTCTAGAGCTAAGATTTGTCTCATTTTCGTTTCAAGTATAGCAGAGTAAGACTAAGCCGTACCATGATCACCGATCCTACCATTGCTCCACCCTCATGTTCTTCGCTCCCAGGGAAACAGTCCGCTCGCAAAAGCTCGCTGCCCTCCTCCCGGGAAGGTCGAGTCCCTGGGAGCGAAGAACATGAGGGTGGAGCAATGGTAATTTTTTGCTGGTCATAGCAATATGATGATCCAGAAAATTGTTTTGACGTTTTTTCTATAATGTTTTAATATAAAAGCTCCGCGTCTTGTGACGTGGTGCACCCATCGCACAGAAAGGGATCCGCACATGCCCCTGATAGTATGGTATCTCATAGGAGGGGCGGCTCTTATCTTTGTCTTGATCATCTTGTTCAAGACGATGTGGCGAGTGGCACGGCCAAATCAGGCTTTGGTCATCTCGGGCCGCCAACGCAAGACTGGCCAGGACGAACCGAATAGTCTGAGCTTTCGGATCGTGACGGGTGGTGGCACGTTTGTGTTGCCACTCATCGAGACGGCCGAGATCTTGGACCTCAGCCTCTCTCAGGTCAGTCCAACCGTCAATTGCCCGACCAAACAAGGCGTGCTGGTTGGTGTGAAGGGCGTCGTCATCTTCAAGATTGGTGATGACGACCGCTCCATCGCCAACGCCGCACGCCGTTTCTTGGGCAAGCAGCAGGCAATGGCCCAGCAGATCCAAGAAGTCTTCGCCGGTCAACTTCGTTCCATCGTGGGTGGTATGACTGTCGAAGATATGATTCAGGATCGGACGCGCCTCACTCATGAAACACGAGATGCCTGCGCCAAGGAGGCTCAGGCGCTCGGTTTGGTCATCGATTCGTTGCAGATTCAAGAGATCGAGGACCCGACTGGCTACATCGAGAACATCGCCAAGCCGAACCTAGCGCGCGTTCAGATGGAAGCGCGGGTGGCAGAGGCAAAAGCGGACCAGGCGGCAACAGCAGCTGAAGAAGCGGCGAAGGTCGCCAATGCTGAAGTTCAGCGTGAAACAGCGCTGAAGGTGGCGACAATCCAAGCTGAAGTCGAAGCCCAACAAGCCAGAGCCAATCAGCAAGGCCCTCTGGCAAAAGCCACGGCGGAGCAGCAGGTCGTTGCACAACTAGCACTGCTGGCGAAGCAGCGTCTTGCAGTTCGAGAGCAAGAACTTGCTGCCGAAGTGCGGCTGACTGCCGAAGCTGAGGCCTACGCCACCACAACCAAGGCCGAAGCGGAACGTCAAGCCGCGGTACTGGCCGCTCAAGCGGAAGCAGAAGCTACTCGCGCCAATGGTACTGCTACAGCTGAAGCTACACAGGCTGCCGGTGAGGCCGACGCTGCAGTTATCCGAGCCAAGGGTGAAGCCGAAGGTGCTGCACTCGAGGCCAAGGCGAGAGGTATGGCTGAGGGTCAAGATGCCATTCTGGCTCAGCTGTACGCCCAGCAATTGCCTGAGGTCGTAAGGGCTGCGGCTGGCGCCTTCGACGGCGTTGACAACATGACTGTTCTGAACGGAGCTGAAGGGCTCCAGCAGGCACTCATGGCAATCGTCGTTCAGGGCACACAGATCTGGAATGCCCTCCGGGGTGCCCAGGTTGGCTCTAACCTTGTGCCCACTTCCGCAGGGAGTGAAAGCGGTGTCCAGCACTGAATCACCGATGGGATTGATTGGTCAGGTAACTGGCGCGGTTGGTCCCAATACAATCGGTGAGGTCATGGTGAATATCCGCGGAGGAAGTGAAACCTTCTATGCATACCCTGCCGAAGGTCAAGCAATCTCTGTCGGTGCCACTGTGCTTGTGGTGGAGTACCGTCCCCCACGAGAAGTCTGTGTGATTCCGTGGGTGAATCCAGCAAGCTCTTTTGCTTCAGAGTAAGCTGGTGGGCGGCGGACATAGTCCGCCGCCCGTTTACCTGAGAGTTTAATATTTGAACTTTCAGGTAAACGGCAAAAGAAGCTTATTCAAGCGACGTAATAATATCAAGTAAATCCGTCAGTGTAATCTCAGCTTTTACAACGTAGCCATCCATATCTTGGCGCGTGCTTTCACTAATTTTTGTGCCATCGCCTAAATTAGTTAGAAGCACAATTTTACTACTAGTACAATGATAAGCTGGGTCGTGCCGGAGAATTTTTAGTACCTCAAAACCATCTTTTTTTGGCATCATAATATCGAGAAAGATAAGATCAGGCTTATATGTTTTGGCAACTTCAAGGCCATCTTCTCCATCTATGGCTGTCGCTACTGTAAAATGATGACGCTCAAGAAATAACTTATATAGATTGCGTAGCTCCGCACTATCTTCGACGAGCAATATTTTTTGTAATCCAGCCATGTTTCCTCCTTGTATTAGCAGCATGAGACTGTAATTTTTGTATCTCAGCAAATCGTTTATTACTTAAAACCGGTAAGGTAAAGGTAAAGACTGAACCAACGCCCTCCTGAGACTCTACAC
>JARIHL010000042.1 GCA_029288315.1 Candidatus Saccharimonadota bacterium | reverse complement strand
TCAAAAAAGTTACCCAAATTGCCGGGCGCAGCGACTCCCTCTCGGTCAACGCGGAGAATCTTGCCACCTAAGCTTTTGGGATCTTGCGGATTGCTGGCCACAGCGGCGTCACCGGTTCCAACCCAAAGGTACCCATCGGGGCCAAACTCTATACGACAGCCCGAATGACGGCCCGTAGCGTTTGAAGGCATGCCCGTTATGATATCTTTTCGATCTTGCAAACTCGTAACAGCATCATTCACTTTCCAGCGCACTACCCGAATGTCGGTAGGTCCCTTTGAGAAATCTGCTGGATCTTTCGCGCTGTTAAAACAAGTATAGATAAATTTATTTTCCCTAAATTTTGGATCAAGTGCGAGCCCCATAAGCCCGCCCTCGCCGCGATTATAAACATCCGCGATTTTAATAAGTTGAAAAGCCTTTTGGTCGCGCAACACACTAATGCTTCCTTTGCGTTCACTAAATAGCAGTTGTTTATCAGGTAGAAATACCAAGTCCCAGGGGTGATCCAGGCCAGCTATAATTGTTTCTGTTTGTAGTTGCGGTACAACTTTATCCTCACTTGTATCCGAGCTCGTGGCTTCTAAAGTGGGACGATCTGTCAGGTTGTCTGGCAATAGGTATTGCACAGCCAGAAATACTATAGCCACTACAGCGATTACAGTAAGTCCTAGCATTATCAAAATGCGCCAAGTATTCTTGCGCTTTTTCACTGTTAGCTTGCTCATCTTGATTTTATTGTACGCTGGCACTGTTAAAACGCCTATGGTTGGGAGCCAAAATTCCTCTAAACACTGGGGCGGACCGCGTGAGCGGGACTATTTAGATTTCAAAACGAAACAGTTTGATTACTGTTAAACAAATACAAATTTCATTTTCATCTCTGATATAATAACTGCAATATGAATGCAGAGGACATCCGCAAGGCTTATCTTGAGTTTTTTAAAGCGCGTGGTCATACCATTATGCCCAGTGCGCCGCTTGTGCCAAATAACGACCCCACCACGCTGTTTACTGGCTCTGGCATGCAGCCCATGATTCCTTATTTGTTGGGCGAAACACACCCATCTGGCAAACGGCTGGCAAATAGCCAAATTTGCCTGCGTGCCCAAGATATCGAAGATGTGGGAGACGACAAGCATACTACGTCATTTGAGATGCTTGGCAATTGGAGTTTAGGTGATTATTTCAAGACCGAACAAATTGTCTGGATCGCTGAATTTTTATTTGATGTGGTAGGCCTTGACCCGCAGAAAATTTACATCTCTTGTTACATTGGTAACGAACAATACGATATTCCGAGGGACGATGAAGCGATAAAGCTGTGGCAAGCTGAATTTCGAAAGCGCGGGCTTGACGCAAAAGTAGTCGAGCTTGGCTCGGCAGCGAACGGCAATCGTTTCGGTATGCAAGGCGGGCGTATTTTTCTCTATGATGGCAAAGAAAACTGGTGGAGCCGCAATGGCGACGAAGAAGGCACGCTCGTTGGTGACCCTTGTGGCCCTGATTCAGAAATGTTTTATGACTTTGGCGAAGAATTTCATGACGAAGCAAAATGGGGGAAAGCCCATCCCGCCAGTGATTCGCCCCGCTTTTTTGAAATTGGCAACAATGTGTTTATGGGATATAAAAAGACCGAGGAAGGGTTCGTCAAACTCGACGCGCCAAATATAGACCATGGCTCAGGCCTAGAGCGTATTGCGGCCGCAGCTATCGGCAGCCCTGATGTTTTTAAGATTAGCCTGTTGTGGCCAATTATCCAAAAGCTAGAAAACTTATCTGGCAAACAGTATGCCAGCCATACCAATGCCATGCGCGTCATTGCTGATCATTTACGCGGCGCAACGTTTCTAGCGGTTGACGGAGTTAAACCCAGCAATAAGGAACAAGGCTATGTGCTGCGTCGTTTGCTGCGCCGTGCGATTAGATTTGCTTTTGAGTTAGGTATCGAGCAGCATTTTTTGCTAGAAGTCGTGCCAGTGATCGCAGATCTCTACCACAGGGATTTTCCAGAAGTAGCTGCCAAGCGTGAAGAAGTAATTGAAACATTGGTGCGTGAAGAAAAAGTTTTCCGCCAGACGCTCCGCAAGGGTTTGAGAGAATTTGAAGGATATTTTGAAAAGCCTGCGATTGAACGGAACTCTGGCCAAATTACTCAAGACGATATGGGCCGATGGAAACCTGGTGCGAAGCTTTTAACCGGTGAATTTTTGTTTAAGCTTTATGATACCTATGGATTTCCCTTAGAGCTTAGTATGGAAGAGGCATTTAAACAAGGCATTGAGATTGCTCATGATGCTAACAAAGTATTTACTCGTTTAATGCAAAAACAGCGCCAGCGCAGCCAAACTGCTGCCAAAGGTACCTTCAAAGGCGGCCTTGGTGGCCAGACGCTCCAGCACAAAAAATATCACACTGCAACTCACCTGATGTATCAGGCGCTGCGTGATGTGCTGGGTAATCATGTTATCCAGCGCGGCAGCAATATTACCGAAGAGCGTCTGCGCTTTGATTTTTCTCACACGCAAAAAATGACGCTAGAGCAAATCAAGCAGGTTGAAGATATTGTGAATGAACAAATTGCCAAAGACCTAAAAGTTAGCTGGGAAGAATACCCAACAAAGGTGGCTATTGAAGAAAAAGGGGCGCTCGGCCAATTCGGCGACCGCTACGGCGAAACTGTGAAAGTATATAAAATGATTGCCCCAGGTGGCGCCGAAAAGCCCTTCAGCTTTGAAATCTGCGGGGGCCCCCATGTTGAGCACACCGCACAGCTCGCCGAAGATAACAAAAAGTTTAAGATTTTAAAAGAAGAAGCCAGCAGCGCTGGTGTACGGCGGATAAAAGCTGTATTAGTGTAACGTGTATAAAAAATAATCCATAACTAACAGTAAGTACTATTCGCCTCACTTACTGGCCGCCCACTCCGTCGTCTCATGGCGACGGAGTGGGCGGCTGTGGTTTGCAAAGCCCCTAACTGACTGTGAAGCTGATACTGGGGATCAGATCCAAGAGGAACATCAGTACCCACCACACTCCCCAGATGGGGTAATTGATCCAGAATCCGAAGACCTCGACCAACCAAGGGGCAAACAAAATTGCCACTTGTGCAATGATACCGAACGCGATCAGAGATGGAAGCCCTTCACTTCTCTCATACCAGAGACCAATGACTATGAGGACTATCAAGGCGATCACGCCAGAACTGATCTCCCAGCCGGATACTTGGACGGCTTGTGTTGCTCCGCCCTCCATCCAACTTTGGACTACTGCGATCACGCTTTGGATAATAGGCCAAGTACTGATAGTGGCGACGATTGATGCTGCCGACAACAGGACTGCCAAGTCCATGATGATGTCGAGCCACCGGTTGCCGTCAGGCGTGAATTTTTCACCGTAATTCCTGAAGATGAACAGGAAGATTACGCTGGCCGCCAGGGGTATGAACCACTCAGGGAGTTCGCGAAATTCCCTGATTTGCACGATAGGTGGTGCTTGTTGAGCTAGCAGTAATTGAGCTAGCATTACAACCTCCAAGCTCTAGGGGATGCGAACGTGCCTGGACATCATAAATCAGATTCATAAAATGTACAATACAGATTTGCAAATTTATAATACTGCATCACTTCATTCCTCTCCTTAAAGGGAAACAGTCTGCTTGCAGACAGCTCGCTGCCTTCTTTCCGGGAAGGTCGAGTCCTGAAAGCAGAAAAATGAAGTGGTGCAGTATTATAATAGTATGCGCATGCTTGTCGGTGTGATTGATTACCCGCCTGCCTGTATGGGACTGGCAGGCGGGTAATCTTGGGGATCTATTCTTCGGTAAACGCAGGGTCTACCAAAGCCATCCGCGACGCGAGCTGCCCCTCACTTGAGGCTGTGCGGCTGCCATACTTGCCTTCGCCTGCCGAGTACTTCTCTCGCTGTAGCTTTCGTCCGCTGGCGGTGGGCTAGTTTGCACTGTCTGCGAGGTCTGCCGCCGCCGACTTCCCATTGAAAGCATCTTGGGCTTCTCGGTTTTTGGTTTGCGCGACCACCTTCGTCGTTTTGACTGAGTTACTTGTTCTTCTCCTCCGTCAGGGGTTGCTTGCGAGGTTTTCTCGTGTTGAGCCCTTGCAGCCTGCCAGTGGCGCGCTTTGATCCGACCGCCAGTTTCAAAGATATCATCTTGGCCCGGCTTCCAATACCTGGACTTTTTTGCTGCTTTTCGTGCCTTCCTCTCTTCCCTGGCAGCTCTGCTGTAAGGAACCTTTTCCTTACTTGTTTTACGACGTTTCCTTGCCACGATCTAACCTCTCATTCCTCGTGAAAGGGACAATGCGTACAAAACATTATCTAATTTTTAATATTTAAGTCAAGTGTTCGTGGCAGGCAAGTATACCCTCACCTCATGGACACGCTTCACTCGGGAATATATACCCAGGTAAATTTTTAAAAATTTACCTGGGTATATATTCGCCGGGTTGCACTCCGCTTGACGTTCCATGGCGTAGGGGTATACTTGCC
>JARIHL010000040.1 GCA_029288315.1 Candidatus Saccharimonadota bacterium | reverse complement strand
AGGCAAGAATGATACGACGAGTCTGCTATTTTGGCGTTTTTTGAATGTTGAACTTTGGCTGCGTGAATTCTTTGACGAAAAGACTGAGGAAGCATCACCTCGTGAAAAAACTGACGTTGAAGCGAACGAAAATAAACAATTAGACAACAAGATTGATGCGCAAACCTATCGTCGCTATCCTCTCAGGACTGAACTAGTCAAAGCGGATGATGATCTGGCACTATTAGTAACCAATCGCCTGCAGACGTTTTTTCAAACTATCAAACATCAAAAAAATCATGTCGCCTATGCCGAGAAAGACTGGTACCTGCTGATTAGCGAAAAGATTGTGGCAATTACCCAAGGGCGTTCGTATTTTATTTGGGATATCAAACCGAGTTGGTGGGCGCGATTTTTAAGCCAACGTGTCACTAAAACACCCTACGGCATTGGACTGGGCAGCCCCTGGACTATGCAGCTTGCAATACAGGAGGTAGGCCTGACGCGGATTTTGTATGCCTCAATTGGTGGTGCAATTGGCAAACTGTTAGGCAAGCGGGGAGTATTTTACCATCTAGTTGGTTCAGATGTACGAGCTATTGATGGCCCGACCGAATACTCGGTTTATCCCTCTAATGTTTCAGCCAAACTAGCTCCGAAAGATCCTGATCTAGTAGCTCAGCAACTGAGCGATGCTATCAGGAGCTCATTGCCTAAAAAAGTAATAGAACACTTCAAAGGCACCGTTGTAATTGACTCTAACGATATTGGCCGTAACGTCCTTGGTAAGGATGCAGTTGAATCAAATAAACTTTTCGAAGCTATTTTCGCCGATAATCCTCTTGGCCAAGGAGATGAGCGGACACCGTTGTGTGTAGTCTTTAAGAAATAAAATAAGGAGAATTGATCTTTTGTTGGAAGAGTCAATCAGCTTGTCTGGATGTCAATGAGGTGATAAATAATAGCATTCTCCAGGCGTGATTGCTGGTAAAGTTCTAAGGGTTTACCATTTTCGCATATGGTACGCAGCATTCGTCCAAGGCCATTATGGGTGACCACCAAAATAATAGTAGCGTCAGGCAATGAGCGTAATAACCGCATAGCTTGTTGGGCGCGATGAAAAAGTACTTCAATTGGTTCAATACCAGGCGCATTTTCGGCATCTTCATAATTACCACGATAGTGTGGAGCGAGGGCGTAGCTGACCCCCTCAAGCTCGCCTAAGTCGCGTTCACGTAAATCCTCAACTATAATTATTTTATCTTCAGGCACGTTAATTTCATTGGCAATAATAGTAGCTGTTTCACGGGCACGGATTAATGGGGAAGTGACAATGCAATCAAAATTAAAAAATTGCTTTGCGTTCTGGCCCGCTAATTTTGATTGCAACCGACCAAGTTCAGAGAGTGGGGAATCTTGCGAACCAGCGACTCGCTTGTGGGCATTAGCTTCACTTTGGCCATGACGGAGAAGATAAAAGTGTTTCATTTTCTTTAAAAGTTTACTAGGTTAGAGTATAACACTAGTGCCCATAGATATGAAAAGAGAGCTTCCAATACTTACAATTGCGCCCGGCCGATACATCATTGCAGTGTCTGGGGGAGTGGATTCAATGGTGCTTTTTACGATACTCAGAAAAAGAGAAGATATAGAACTAATCGTGGCTCATTTTGATCACGGGATGCGTGATGATTCGCAACAAGATCGCAAATTTGTACAACGATATGCAATGTCGCACAATACAATATTTGAATATGCTGAAGGTCATCTCGGCTCATCGGCTAATGAACAAACAGCAAGAAAAGCGCGGTATATTTTTTTGCGACATATATGCAAAAAATACAACGCCAACGGAATCATTTTTGCCCATCATCAGGATGATTTACTAGAAACGGCTCTTATTAATTTATTACGTGGTACTGGCCGCCATGGCCTTAATGCACTGCGGAGCCATAAGAAAATCATTCGGCCAATGCTTGGTGTTACCAAAGCTGAGATTATAGCGTATGCTCAGGCTCAGCATATTGCATGGCATGAAGACCCAACAAATCGTACACAACTTTATTTACGTAATTACGTGCGTCACACGATACTGGCTACGATTACAATTGAACAAAGGGATACATTATTAAAAATTATTGTGCGACAATCTATTTTTAATGAAAAAATTGATACCGCTATCGCTGCATGGCTCTCCAGCCACGCTCAGCAAACTAATAAAGCCATTACTCTCCCCCGCTATCAACTTATTATGGTGCCACCTGTTGTTGCGCTTGAGATTTTACAAAGCGTCATCAAGCAATTAACAGGGAATACAATTGTACGACCGCTTGCAGATAAAGCGCTCCTCTTTATAAAAACGGCCCAGCCGCATAAACGTTTTTTACTTGGGGATGAATGGCAAATGCGGCTGAAACGTCAAGAAGTGATTGTCGAGGGGCGCTGACACATGTTAAGCTAAAATAATACTAAAACAATCTGTTAAAATAGAATAGTAAGGGAAATAATTATCTTGAAACCAAAGCAACCAAATCGACTGATGCGTACCACTATCTTTTGGGCGCTTATTGTGGCGATAGCACTCGTCTTGTGGGCAGTATATGCTCCTCAGCAAAATCTTAAGGAGGCTGCTTTTTCAGATGTTATTCGTCGTGCTAACAACGGTGAAATTGCTAAAATTGAGCTGCGCGGTAATGAGCTGCTCGTCACTCCTATGAGCGAAAAAGATAAGAATAAGCCGACTGAAAAATCATTTAAAGAAGAGGGCAGCAGTATCTATGAACAAGGCCTTCGGCAAGACACTAAAGCAACCATTGATGTACAAAAACCGTCTGACACCGGAACTACATTGTGGAATGTCGCGAGTATTCTGATCCCTATTCTGCTCTTTGGTGCCTTCTTTTTCTTTATGTTCCGTCAAGCACAGGGCCAAAGTAACCAAGCGCTCGGCTTTGGTAAATCACGGGCTCGTTTATATGGTAATGAGAAAGAGAAGGTAGTATTTAAAGACATTGCGGGCAATGCCGAAGCGAAAGAAGATTTGGTAGAAGTTGTTGATTTCTTGAAACATCCGAAGAAATTTAAAGAGGTAGGGGCAAAGATCCCGAAAGGTGTCTTGCTGGTTGGCCCACCAGGAACTGGTAAAACGATGCTAGCGAGAGCGGTTGCTGGCGAAGCAGGAGTGCCATTCTTTAGTATTTCTGGTTCAGAATTTGTTGAGATGTTTGTTGGTGTGGGTGCATCTCGGGTGCGTGACCTTTTTGCGAAAGCTAAAAAGAATGCACCTTGCATTATCTTTATTGATGAAATTGATGCCGTGGGCCGCCGGCGTGGAAGTGGCATGGGTGGCGGCCATGACGAACGTGAACAAACCCTCAACCAAATTTTAGTTGAAATGGATGGCTTTGAGACTGATACGAATGTGATTGTGCTGGCAGCTACCAACCGCTCTGATGTGCTCGACCCTGCCCTACTTCGTCCTGGGCGTTTTGACCGCAGAGTGACAATTACCTTACCAGAACGCAAAGACCGTGAAGCTATTTTGAAGGTGCATTTTGAAAAGAAACCAATTGATGAAAGTGTAAACGTTGATGCTTTGGCTGGCAAAACGGTTGGATCATCGGGGGCTGACTTAGCCAATATTGCCAATGAAGCGGCTATTATTGCGGCACGCCATAACCGTAAACACATTACGAATAAAGATGTCACCGAGGCCTTTGAGAAGGTTGCTATTGGCCCGGAGCGCAAAACCAAAGTTATGAATGAAGCAGAGAAAGAGCTGACCGCCTACCACGAAGCCGGCCATGCTATTGTCGGGCATGTGCTGCCCCATTCGGATCCTGTTCATAAAGTAACTATCATTCCGCGCGGTGGTACAGGCGGTTCAACATGGTTCTTGCCACCTGAGGATCGCTCGTACACTTCAGTGCTTGAATTTAAAGATGTACTTGCGAGGGCACTAGGCGGGCGAATTGCTGAAAAAGTAAAATATGGTGACGATAATATTACCACTGGAGCCGGAAGCGACCTGCGCCAGGCCACGGCAGTTGCACGTGACATGGTGATTGAACAGGGAATGGGCCAGTCACTTCGCGATCAAGTATTTCATGAAGACAATGGTGGCATGATGTTTGACCGTATGGTTCATGAGCGGCCTTATTCGGAAGACACTGCTAAGTTGATTGATAAAGAAGTACAAATACTTATCAAAGAAGCTGCTCACCGTGCGGAACTTGTTATCCGTGCCAATCCGACTGCACTGAAGCGTATGGCAGACGCCTTGCTAGAGAAAGAAACAATTGAAGGCGATGAAGTGGTAGAGCTATTTAAAGACGCGAAAGCGCCAAAAGAAGCGATTGTGTAAAAATGTACTGGGATAGGGTGAACGAAACTGCTCACCCTATCCAGCGTCTGCTACTTCTCTCGCTTCTTCTTCAGTAACTGGCTTCGCCGCTTTTTGACGGCGGCATGCGTACGACCTAGGTCTATTGCAATCAACTTAAGGTTGCCTCCTTCGAGAATCCGCTGGTCTTCTTTGGGCAGCCACTGCTTCCGCTGTGACTCTTCTCGTGTTTTACGAACTCGCTTAGACATAGCACAACCTCTCTCTGGAACGAAAGTAGCAGATACACTTTATAACATCTTAGAATAGATCTGGCAATACAACTCGATCGGCACGTATACCCCTACGTCATGGACACGCTTCACCCGGGAATATATACCAGGTAAATTTTAAAAATTTACCTGGTATATATTCCCGGGTTGCACTCCGCTTGACGTTCCATGACGTAGGGGTATACGTGCCGATCGATCTAATCTCGTCATTCTAAGAGACCCGAATGTTGTCAGTGACAACGTGGCGAAAGAAGAATAATTATTACTTTAGGAGTTACTATGGTAAAATGAAATTCAAACTACGGCTTAAAGTAAATAAAGTCAAAGCGGGGTGATATGAGAATTGCTGTAATGGTTAGAGGGTACATTGCTGCCCCTCATCCGAAGGACATTGTCTATGCGCCAATCGATTTGGCAGTTGCACTCTCTGAACAATTAACAAAGCGAGGCCATGATGTCACGTATTTTGGCCCAACTGGTAGTCACATGCATGCCAAAGTTGAAACGCACGGGCTGGCACCGCTGGTTCATAATCAAGCCGATTTTCATGACTTGCTGCGTAATATTGATTTAATGGTGCATGGTATGCCGGCTTTGCGGGACTATTACTACGCCCTTGATATGTTTCAACGAGCAGATAAAGGTGAATTTGATCTTCTTTATTTTCATCACCCTGAAGTTGCATTGCCGTACGCTCGGCTCTTTCCGAATGTGCCAGTTGCTTATACACTTAATGATCCGATTTCAGACTGGTATAAAGAGATGTTTCAAATGCATCTTTCGCCAAATCAGCATTTTATATCAATTTCAGAGAACCAGCGGCGTACTGCCCCTGATTTACCATATGCGGCGACGATTTATAATGGCACCGATACAAAGCTGTTTAAGTTTGAAAAGAAGCATGATAATTATTTGTTATTTGTAGGCCGTCTGGTGTCTGAAAAAGGTATTAAAGAAGCAGTAGAAATTGCACAGGCGAGTGATCATCGGCTTTTTATTATCGGCCCAACCTACAACGATAATCGTGAAGCTTATGATCGATATGTGAAGCCACACTTAAATGAGAAAATTCTCTATCTAGGGTTCCTTGAGCAAGAGCAAGTTGTGCCGTATTACCAAAAAGCCAAAGCATTACTGATGCCTATCCAGTGGGAAGAGCCATTTGGCCTAACGATGATCGAGGCGATGTCGTGCGGTACACCGGTTATTGCTTGTAACCGTGGTTCGGTACCTGAGGTTGTAGAACATGAGAAAACTGGTTTTATAGTCACCACGGTAGCTGAAGCAACTGAGGCAGTTGCGCGTGTTGGTGAAATCAGTGCAGTGGCTTGTCGACGCCATGTGGAAGAAAATTTTTCAGTTCAAAAAATGGTTGATGGTTATGAAGCGGTTTTCCAACAAATTATTGCTGCCTCAGACAAGTCACCAAAAAATCGTTTGAAGGAAGTTATAAAACGGGTGCAGCGCCGGCCACTT
>JARIHL010000030.1 GCA_029288315.1 Candidatus Saccharimonadota bacterium | reverse complement strand
TTCCATCAACTTCCAGGGTCGGCACACTTTTAGCAAATGCCTCACTCTTAGGCAAGTCGGTATTAATACTCTCCGCGCCTTTCATAGCTGGGAAGTAGCCGTAGCAATGGTTTACGTCTGTTTCAGCCTTGTTTCGCAGTTCCGCTTCGGCATTTTCGATACTGGCCTCACTAGCCGGAAATGTTACCGTAATTTCCACCAGCGTAAATTGCGTTGGTAGGGCTTTAATTTCAGCCATAGTAATAACTCCTGTTTGTTTTATTCCTCACAGCATTGAATGCTACATGTAGTGTACGGCCAGGCTGGATTAGGCGCAAATGTAGTATTTACTATGGCTTGAGCCTACTTTCTTGCAGAAAGTAGGGACTTCCATTTTGCAAACAAAAATGGAAGTACTAATCGTCCACTTGTGGCAGCTTTGTGAGTACCGTAGGCTCTACCGGTTCATCAGGATCATCCCTCTCCTCATCAATCGGAAACCAAATCTTACCTTTGTATTCTGCATCCAGCAAATAATCTAGCCTGGTTGTAGCAAAAGATACTTCCTCGTACGAATCTCGGCCAACGACATACTCTTGTTGACTATGGTTGATCGTCTCGTGCTTATAACCACGCCGTTTCAGGAGGCGATATGACCCATGTTCGTCCGTGTAAATCGTAGCGGTCTTGCCGATATTCTTTTGGATTTCAGGAATAAGTACACGCACTCCGGAGCTTTTTACGTGCTTAATCCTTGCTCGTCCGCCACGTTCCATCATGCCAAACATGACTTGACTGTTGTGCGGGTGGGGTGCATATAAGCTTCATCCACTTCAACGTCGTCATTGAGTAGCGTTTCGTCATCGGCCATCATTAAGCGAACGTGTTTGAAAATGCGCCAAGCGGTTTTGTATGTCACGCCGCTAATGCGCTGGAATTGGAGAGCACTCATGCCGGAGCGGGTATTGGTCATAAAGAAGATAGCGAGAAACCAAGTACGAAGGTCTGTGTGCTTTTGTGGAATGGCGTACCGGCGAGTGGTTTGATTGCCGCACTCGCATTGGTAGGCCGGGCGCTTCGGTAATTTGTGAAAGCCTTCGAGCAAGCCACAACGCTTACAAGGTTTGTCGGCGAAGTGGATTTGCCATAAATAGTCCAAGCAAGCGTCGCTAGTGGGAAATTTCTCGTTGAACTGCTTTATGGTGAACTTCATATCTGTTATTAGTATATTATAGGGTTTTATGGTTTCAAGGTATAGTTGCCTTTAATACAGGCGCGCAGCCTTGGCAGTTTTCTAAAGATCTATGGCTCTCACCACTGATGACGGCGCTTCAGAAAAAGATACAAAGCCCAGTATAAAATTATCCGGCCTACGATTAAAAGTATGAGCAAAAACGTTATAGCAACTACTACACCAGCTACGTCTGGTGACCAAGCGGGAGATACAAAATTATAACGATAGAGATCGACTGATGGGCTACGTATGTTTGCCATTGGGTCATTGCCTTGTTGCGGTGCTAGCTTTTCGGCAACGCATTGAGTATACGCGGGGAATGATTGTGTACGATTAAACACCCCGTGGCATTCTCGATCGGCTTGCTCATATAAATTACGGCTTGCTGAATCATCAGCCAGTCCTTTCTGAATCGAGCGTTCGTAGGCACGTTGATATGTCTTCTCGAGATAAACCCCTCTATCTCCCATGTCAGTATTCATGTGAGTAGTAACGTAGTACTGTAGTTCAGTAAGAGCGGTGCGGATGTTCGCTTCGTCACCTTGTTCATCGGCCATTTTAACCAGGTTACGGCGCTCAATCATACCTAAATTGTTTTCACGGAGCAGTTCCGCACTAGCGATACCAGCGATAATCAGCAATGCAATTAATTGCCACATTTTAATGTGTCGTAAAGCACGCTTGATTTGATAAATTATGTGCTTACCTGCCACCATACCCACTCTTTACTTTTCTAAGTATACACGCTTCGTCACCTTGCGCTTAGGCTATACTTCAATAGTAACTGCACCATGCCGTAATAACTCTGTTTTTAATCGCTTTATAAAAAATCTAATTGAACGAATGCAATTCGCGGATCCGTACTATCAGAAAAACGTTTATACTTTGTTATACTATCATTTATGAATACACCTTTGTGGAATCTGTTTATTGAGTGGGTACAAATTCATGGCTTGCCACTTTTCATCATTATTCTTATTTCGTATGTCATAGCTCGTTTTGGTGAATTGCTTATTGAACTTATCATACGGAAAGTTGTAGGGCGTCTTAATACAGATGTCAGCGAAGAGGACGTTAAGAAACGCCAAGATACTCTTATAAGTCTCTCGCGTACTTTCTTTAAAGTTATTGTGTGGCTGGTTGCAGTTTTTACAATTCTGCGACGTTTTGGTATTGATCTAACACCACTGCTCGCTGGCGCTAGTGTACTGGGCGTTGCCTTGGGTTTTGGTGCGCAATCTCTCATCAAAGATTTTCTCTCAGGCTTGTTTATTATCATCGAAAACCAATATCGCGTTGGCGATGTTGTTGATATCAACGGCTCAGTTGGAACTATTGAACAAGTTACCGTACGCTCCACAACGCTGCGCGATCTGGATGGTAACGTGCATTATGTGCCAAATGGCTCAATCACCAAGGTCATTAATAAAACTATGGGGTTTTCAAAAGTTAACCTCACGGTCTCGGTAGCTGGTGATACCGATATTAACAAACTAACGAAAGTTATTAACACTGTTGGTAAGGAAATGAGCGAAGAGAGCAAATGGAACGATCTTATTATGGATCCGCCCCATTTTATCGCCATCGATAATTTTACTGAAAAAGCACTTGAAATCAATATTGTTGGAACAACCCATCCATCGGCCCAGTGGAAAGTTACCAGCGAACTTCGAAAGCGGCTTTTAGCTGCATTTAAAAAAGCTAGGATTGAATTGTCTTAAAACTATATCTCGAAATTCTTTTAAATTGGGGTGGCACGCCGGGGCGAGAACTGCCTGTGGCAGTTCGAGCAGTCTTTGCTGTGGCCGAGTGAGAGTCAGCTTTAGCTGACTACGAACGAGCAAGGGAAGTGTATATATGTATGGTACCTTAGAA
>JARIHL010000066.1 GCA_029288315.1 Candidatus Saccharimonadota bacterium | reverse complement strand
AAATTTTTTCTGTAATCAGAAAACAATTTTTTAGGGGCGGACCGCGTGACAGAACCCCTTCGTAAAAATCTTAACCCCGCTTTCTAAGAATTCCTTTTCTCAGCAATAAAAATTCTGTTCGTACAAAATGCTCATTCTGCTCCAAAAATTCATACGGATTATGGCGCAAAAACTTATAAAAATCATGCAATAAAAAGAAGTCAACAAGCTCTTCAAGCATATCAAAACGTTGCCGGCCAAAGATAATCAATGGTTTAGAAAATTGTACCTTGCCATGTTTGTTATAGCCGGAGCGCAAAAAGTACTTCCTAACCTTAGCCTCTGACTTAAATTTACAGTCAACTAACAAAAAGGCGAGTGTCCGAGCAATGTCAAATACTCTGTGCCCATAGGCAGTTTTTTCAAAGTCAAGAATACCAGAGATTTTCAATGTATCGGCTTCACCGCTAAATAAAACATTGCCCCGCACGAAATCCATATGCAACACCTGCTGACTAGGAAGTTTTTGCCCAACCAAAAGTACGGTGTTGAAATGATCAAACATTGATTGATGAATCTCCAGTCCAAGCTTACTATGAAGTGCTTTTATAACGCCGTTGTCATACAAGTACCGGCGCATGCGGTCATACAGTGCCGAACACTCATCCGCAATAGAGTGATGAACGGCTGGCGCTTGTTGTAATACAGCATGCATATGGCTCATGGTCATACCAAGCAATTTTAAATGACGCATTGTATAGGCTTCCCAGGGAATGGTTTGACCAGGTAAGTAAGTATAGGGCACTCCATAGGTTTCGCTCGTCGGCGTCTTTAGGCAGATAATTTTGCCGAAAGTTTGACGCGTCGGCAGATCATACGTGGCTAAAAAATTTGAGATCCGGTTAGCATCCCTTATGCGCTGCACTATGTTGAGCTCTCGTTTATAAAAAATAAGGTTGATGAGCCTTCCATCTGGCAATGTAACAGGATAACCAGTGTTACGATAACCTTTTTGTGGGCTATGAATTGCACGAAAATCAAGCCCATACTTTTGAAGCACCTGCGCGGCTACAGTTTCGTTCATTATTCAATTGATTTTCGGCGCACCAGTGTTACAAACGCATAATCAAATTGATTCTTATCATCTTTTTTATGTGACTCTCGAGCGATTTCTTGCCATTCATCCAACGGCACTGAAGGGAAAAATGAGTCACCTTTAATAACAGCGTGCACTTTTGTAATATAGAGTTTGTCAACGATAGGCAAGGTTTCTTCAAAGATTGCCGCTCCGCCAATAATAAAGATTTCTTTACCTTCGCTGCTGAGCATTTTTGCTTTTTGCAATGCTTGTGAAACAGAATGAGCTACAACCGCCTTTAGTTTAGCAGGCTTATAATCCAGCTGAGCCGTCACAACAATATACGTCTTTCCAGGCATCTCTCGGCCACTTTTGTTGTAGTACCAAACCATCGATTCATATGTTTTTCTTCCCAGAATAACGATCTTGTGCAAGGTTAAGTTTTTTAATTTTACCAAGTCAGCTCGAAGCAACCAAGGAATTCTATTTTTTGAGCCAATAACATTGTTTTCGGCAACAGCCACAATTATTGAAGGTATAATTTTAATCTCCTTACTATTGCTAGTATACCAAGCGCATCTTAATTTTCAGCGAGCATGGTGGCAGTAATTGCGTGCCTGGCAAGTGCATCGCGTTCAGCCATTTCTTTTTCAGTGAAATATTCTTGACAGGCATAATAAACCGTATCAGCCGGGCTAATCAGCTCACTGGCCTGTCTGCGAATGGCCTCTTCCAAAATAGCTAAGCCATCAGGGTGTTTTAATTCACCAACTAAGCTTCCGTCGGAGATAGCTTTCATCTCGTTATAGACGTCACTTTCCAATGGAAGCTGCCGCAGCAAATGCCCGTCGAGTGCAAATTCACTAACTTTATCAATACTGATTTGACGCCAACGTTGTACTACGCAATTTTTTCGTGTATCAAAAAGTTCAACAGGGAGTGGCTTAGTATTGAAGAGGTTTCGCTTACGCCGCATCGCAATTTTACCTTTATCTTTCACAAATCCCGGCTGGAGCCAGATACGACGACGCGAATGGGGAAAATTTGACTCAAGGTAACCAGAAGTTACGGCGCTCCATGCCGGAGCTTCGGTGATTTCGCGGATCTCGGCTTCAACATCGTCCAGCTGCTGACGGTTCCAGTGCCCATTATTTTCGATAAAGGCAAGATCGAGGCTATAGGCACTGGCATTATCCGCAAAAACTTCAAACAAATTAGTCACTCCTGTGGTAGCAGCCAATTGCCGATGATATTCGGGCTCGTCTACTCGCTTACCAACGTCTACAGCCGTTAACCCATAATAAATAAGATTAGTACCAAAATGAGCCTGGGCCCGTAATTTCGCAATTTCAAGAATATCTCCCACAGCGTTTGGCTGCGGACCAACAATTTCAGCCCGGCTTAAATAGGCTTCTCCATTCGTATGAATAGTATGCGACATGTTTAAAAATTAACTCTTGACTTTAAGAATCTATCTGTACAAATACCATCTAGTTCAAGGGATGCGATGATCTGGCAACAAAGCTCCTGCCAGATCATCGCATAGCCGTTTTAAGGCTTTACTGCGGCGAATTTTAGGGTCTATGCCGCCCACCACTTCGTGCCCAACGTATGTCTCTGATTACCCAACCAGGAGTGTGTCCTGTAAGTACATCTGGATTGATGCCGCTTTTAGCAAGCTCAATAATTAATGGCTGGAGGCTTTTATCGCGTTGTCGCCAACTGAGTGCGCCTTTCCTTCGCTGTGCAATCAAAGCAGAAATTTGATTAAGCGTCTTTTGAGTCGTACTACTCAACCGAGCCATAATCAACCCTTCGCCGATGCGCTTAGAACGCTGCAAGTTTATTGCTTGGGCACTGATTCGCCCATTTGTACCAAGGTGGCCAATACCTTAGTACATGTAGACGAACCAGAGAACAAAAACCGAGCTCTTCTGGGGTTGAGCTCGGTTAGATAACCTGTGGCGTATGCTAGCTTGCAGCGACTCAACCCCTATGGTAGTCAATAAGAATAATGCGTCCAAACAGCTTGGCGCACATATGATTCACTGTTACATAGGAATGAGGGTGCTGCATATGGTTAATTGTTGCTCTATTTATAGATCTTGTCAAGCGCCTTATTAATGTAGCTTTCGAATCTCTGTAATAAAGAATCCGAGGCACAGCTAGTACAGAATAATTTCTTTGTTCGCGATTGACTTTCGATTCAACGAAGAGTATAAACTAAACACGTGCAAACTATTACAAATATTTTTATTATATTTGATGTAATGCTCCTTTTACCAAAGAGGAGCTAGCTTGGTTTGCAGACATACATATGTAATGACGTAAAGCAACCGAGCCAGCTGGCTCGGTTTATTGATATATTATGACTAATGAACAACTTATAGAAAAAACTAAACAACTTATCGCTATACCTTCAACTGCAGCTAATATCACGGCACTTAAGCAGGCGGTTGAAGTAATAGCTGATATGCTTACATCATGTCAAAATGTGACAATAGAACACTTTGAACGCAATGGTAAACCAAGTTTCTTAGCCTATCGTGGACCTGTACGACCGGCTAAATTTGATATTTTGCTCAATGCTCATGTAGATGTTGTACCCGCAGAACCAAGTGCTTTTGTACCATATATTAAGGATGGCAAGCTATACGGCCGTGGGGCGCTCGATATGAAAGGCACAGCCGTAGTGCTCGCAAATGTTTTTAGCGAAATGGTCGATATGGTTCCATATGCACTCGGTTTACAAATAGTCAGCGATGAAGAAGTGGGGGGTTATGATGGTGTACGCTACCAAATTGACCAAGGAGTACGCAGTAAGTTCGTCGTCATGGGCGAATATGCTAATGAACGTAACACTATTTATAATGCTGCGCGAGGATTATGCTGGACAGAGATCATCTTCCGAGGAAAAGCCGCCCATGGCGGGCATCTCTGGCATGGTGTCAACGCTGTGGTGAAGGCTAGTAATTTTGCCAGTGCAATTCTTAAACGATACCCCACCCCCGACAAAGAAACTTGGACAACCACAGCCAGTATAGCTAACTTAACAACACCGAATGAAACATACAACAAAGTACCTGACATGGCCGTTCTTAAAATTGACTTTCGATTCACCCAAGAAGATCCCGTATTTGAAAGTAGGGAATCGGTCGAACATTTTATAGCCAGTATTGACCCGGAAGCACAGCTGGTTAATGTGGCTGTTTTTGAACCAGCAGTCAACGTTGAAGAGCTCAACCCATATGTCCAGGGATTGCGAAGTGCTCTGCAAAGTGTAGTGGGTGTTCAACCGCGCTTTTTAGGGCGACCAGGCGGTAGCGACGGACGACACTTCGCTCTTGTTAAAAACGACATTATTGAATTCGGTCTATATGGTCACAACCCACACAGCCACAATGAGTACGTCAAATTAGATTCATTTGGCGAATATCGAGCTATCCTAAAAAAATTCTTACGTAGCCCGATGGGCGTACAGGCAATCGAGCACAAGCAAACTGAGCCCCTGCATCTCTCTTTGCTGCGTCAACTTGTTGCTATGCCAACTGAGTCAGGTAATACTTTTGCTAATCACAAAGCAATTATTTTTATTGAGCGTTTTTTGCAGACACGCGGTATGTATGTGGAACGTTTTGAGCGCGATGGTTTTAGTTCACTCCTTGCTACCACCCACTATGGCAACAGAAAACCAACGGTTCTGCTGCTCGCTCATACTGATGTTGTTCCAGCCTCAACAAATCAATTTGAGCTGACCAGCGAAGGTGATCTTTTGCTTGGACGTGGAACTATAGATATGAAGTTCGCCATAGCCAGCTATCTTTCTCTCGTAGATGCCTTGAAAGACGATTTAAAATCATACGATTTCGGCATAGCTATTACCAGCGACGAAGAAATTGGCGGCCGCAACGGAACGAACATTCTTGTTAATGAAGAGGGTATTCGACCACAGGTAGTAATCGTGCCTGATGGCGGTGAGAATTGGCAAATTGAAACATTCGCCAAAAGTGTACAATGGCTCAAGCTAGAGGCTGATGGTACGAGTGCTCACGCATCAAAACCCTGGGAAGGCAAGAGCGCAGTTAGTGCACTCCTTGCCGCTCTGCACGATATAAAAGAACTGGTACCTCAAACACACTCTCGCGAAGACACCACGCTCACGATAGGCACTATTGAGGGTGGGGAAGCCGGGAACAAAGTGCCCGTCTATGCTTCAGCACTACTTGATATTAGGTGTGGAAGCCTTGCCGATTTTACGCGCCTCCCCGTCGATATTCATCGGATATGCAAAAAGCATGGCATTAGAGATATATTTTTAGTCAATGACCCACCCTGTATTAATGACATACATGACCCATTTATTAGTTCATTTCGACGTATTGTTAAACGAACTATTGGCATTGAGCCAAACGCTTCTTACAGCTATGGAACGACTGACGGAAGATATTTTAGTGCCATAGGTGTACCGGCTATAATTATAGCGCCAGAAGGAGACGGCCGTCATACTGATAAAGAGTGGCTATCGAAAGAAAGTTTTGCAAAGTTTAATACCGTACTTGAACACTACATTAAAGAAATTGCCAATCAAAAAATCGATACCAACCAGCATTCAGTCACCGACAAAAGACCAGCTGGTCAGTTTCAGCGTAACAGCCCTGCTGTTACGCGGTCTACCTCAGATTGAAGGAGATTTGAGATTAAAGGTAATCGTTGACAAGTGTACAATAGTTTTGTACAATGCATGTGACCATTACCAAAGACAGTGGCTGTTTGAACACCAAACTTAAATAAGCTACCAAGGCGATGAGACAAAAATTTCTATTTTTCTCCCGGAAGAAGTCTTTGGTAATGCGAGAACTAAAGACTTCTTCTTTTATTTCTCGGTAATGGAACAAACCCCGGTCGATACAACTGCATTCTCACAGACTTCCACCTACAGAGAGGAAGCAATGAAAGCAGTAAAGAAAAATAACTAAAATGAGGATACACTATGGCAATTAGCCGTGATAAAAAACAAACTGTTGTAGCCGACTTGAGTAATCTACTGAAGGCTGCCAAGCTGACTGCATTTGCCCAGTACGAAGGGTTATCAGTAGCTGACCTTCAAGAACTTCGCCGCGTTGCCCGCGAACAAGACGTCACTATTAAAGTAGTTAAAAATCGTCTCGTAAAAGTCGCTCTGCAGCAAACTGAACACCTTAAAGAAACTGATACGAGTGCTTTAAATGGCCAGCTGCTCTACGCCTTGAGCAGCGAAGATGAAGTTGCGCCAGCCCAAACTCTGGCTACTTTTGCAAAAACCCATGACGCCCTTAAGCTGACTGGAGGCATTTCAGCAGAAGGCAAGGTGCTGAATACGAATGAAGTGAAATCACTAGCCACCCTTCCAAGCAAGCATGAGCTTATTGCTCAAGTTATTGCCACTCTTACATCGCCTGTTAACGATGTTATGAATAGCTTATCGGGCAATTTGCACGCGCTACTGGATGGTGTAGAGGCAAAAGCTACTAATTAACGAAAGGAATTACCTCATGGCTGATTTAAAGAAGTTAGCAGAAGAGCTTACAAAGCTCACGGTACTTGAAGTAAATGAATTAAAAACTATCTTAAAAGACGAATACGGTATTGAGCCAGCCGCAGCTGCCGTTGCTGTGGCCGCCGCCCCAAGTGGTGGCGAAGCTGCAGCAGCAGATGAAAAGACTGAATTTACCGTCACCTTAAAGGAGGCTGGTGGCCAAAAAGTTGCTGTCATTAAAGCCGTAAAAGAACTGACTGGGCTTGGCTTAGGTGAGGCGAAGGCATTGGTTGACAATGCGCCAAGCGCCATTAAAGAAAAGGTAAGTAAAGACGACGCCGACGCCGCTAAAAAGACACTTGAAGAGGCTGGCGCTACAGTTGAAGTTGCCTAAATTTACATTTCACTTTGTAAAATACTTAAGAACTAGCCATGTAAGGCTAGTTCTTTTTTCAAATTATATACCTTAATTTCAAACCCCTGGCTGTCCCAGGTTTAATTTGAATTTCGAGATTCAAGTACCCAGGCATACTGTGGCGGCTGTTTAGCTACCACAGTATGCCATGCCAGCTCAGAACTATCTTCGGCTTCCCTGCTTATGACGCCCGTTTCTGATTGTACCCTTGATAAGGCTCCGAGTAACCTTCGCTGCAATAAGACGATTACGCCTATAGTGCATATCTCGAGCATCTGAAGTATCTTGCTGCAGGAGCCATCTGCTAGCCGCGACCTCTAGGTCGAGGATAGCAAGACTTTCCAAGAGCCGTTTGTCAGAGTAGCAACGAACTGGATTCTGCACGATCGCCTCTCAGGCACGAAAGCTTACTTCTTCCTTTTCTTTCTGTTTGCCCTGCGACGCCTCTTAAGCTCCTTCCTCGCCGCACCCAAATCCGAGGACGCCCCACCGCGCCAGCCCGCTAGTGAACGTCGAAAACCAGCACTCAATGTAGGATCATCACGAAGTGCGTCAAAGCGATCAATCTCCTTCTGGAAGCCTCGGGCACTATTTTTGAGAGCTTTCCTACTATAGGCACGAAATGGCTTAAACACATGAGCTCCTGATGAGTCTCTTGCAC
This sequence comes from Candidatus Saccharimonadota bacterium, assembly GCA_029288315.1. Lineage (GTDB taxonomy): Bacteria > Patescibacteriota > Saccharimonadia > Saccharimonadales > EFPC-124 > JARIHL01. The sequence goes on along the minus strand of JARIHL010000066.1, from coordinate 1,503 downwards.
TGGACGATGCTATAGTACCACCAATTAATGTTTGATACCCATCTTATCAGTAAGCATAAAGACTTTACTCTAACACTACATATAGCGTATAAGTGGATAAATTTGTTGACCTTTCTACAAACGAGTGCTATGCTGCTGGTGTATAGTAGATTAATCAAACAAACAGTTAAGGATGCTCAAGCACTAATGTCTGACTTACCAGAAAAGCAAATCAAGCGCTTAAAGTCGCTTATTCAGGATGCCGAAACCAATCTCGCTGCAGCAAAAGAGTTACTTATTAGTTTAGTGGGTGAAGATCCAATTGTCCATCACGCCAATACTGAAGAAGTAGCTGGTAAAGTTATTGAAGGTGTTTTTGATGGCCAAACCATGATTGGGCCAGATGGTAAAACTTATCCCGTACCTGCCAATTACGCCAGTAAATCAAAATTGATTGAAGGTGATATTTTAAAGCTAACTATCGCTGATGATGGCGGTTTTATCTATAAACAAATTGGGCCGGTTGCTCGCCGGCAAATTATTGGTACACTTATGCAGCATGATGGCGCCTACTATGTAGAAGCAGGCGGCCGGGAATATCGTGTACTGCTAGCTAGTGTAACGTATTTCAAGGCTAAAACCGGCGATCAAATTAGTATTATTGTTCCCGAGGATAACCGCGAAGCTGAGTGGGCAGCTATCGAAGCCGCCCTATAAGCCTCACAGTTTGACCTCGGAGCCAAGGTTTAGGAATGCTTTTTATGAGTATTGAGTTTTAGTTAAATGGGAACTAGAAGAGGCTAATACACAAGCCCAGCAAGCTCAAACCGCGGCAAGGCTTACGAACTGCCTTGGACGCTTCGGCCGTCGCTGTTTCTTGCTGTGAAGAAGAAGTGGCAGTTTGACTGCCCGTTTCAGCCGGAGTTGACACGGCAGTTTCTTCTGTAGCAATAGATGGAGTGTCAGCCGCAGGAGAGCTAGCTTCCGCAGTAGTCTGCGACGATACAGCTGAGTTTGAAATAGGATCTGTAACTACCGTTGGGTTCGTTGGAGCTTTTGCTATTACTTCGCTTGTTACGGAATTACCTTGAATAGAGGGGGTATGATTATCGAGCTTAGCACTCGTAACAACGTTTGTAGCAGTCTGATTGGTTTCGGTTGTCTTAGGCTCAGAACTAGCGGGGTTATTTTGGCGTTCGCCCTGCTGCTCGCTCACAGCAGAGGCAGTATCAGACTGCTGAAACCCGCTGTGAGGCACCCTATTATCTGTAATTTTATCGGTATAATGGGCGTTCATTGCACCAGCTGCAGCGCAGGCGCTAATTGTTACAATCGACATACCAACAATAACCAGCTTTCCAATAGGAAAGCGCTTCTTAATTTTAAGCACAACCGTCCTTTATTTTTAGTGTAGTGAAGTGATCTAAAATGTGTGAGCGTCAGCATGATATAACATTGTTGTACGATTCGCAAGTACTATGAAACATTATCTTCAAAGAAGCCATTGAGGAAACCCGCCCCACC
>JARIHL010000065.1 GCA_029288315.1 Candidatus Saccharimonadota bacterium | reverse complement strand
ATCTACAGGCATCCTACCCACCTTGTCCTCTCAAACCGTGCCACTGGCTAAAAAGCCAGGTGGCACCGCCAGGAAAGGCAGTGTTTGAGAGGACAAGGTGGGTAGGATGCAAGGCTATGACAGCACAACTTACATGTCAGTGGTTGTAGAATTCACTCTCACATTGTAGATGGCGTCGGGCACGTTTATAATTTAGGACAATAGACTAACGTGGAGGGTGCCTGTTATGCAGGCTTTATACCGTAAATACCGTTCAAAAACATTAGACGAACTTGTTGGCCAAGAGCATATCACCACCACGCTGGCACGTGCCATTAAAAGTGGACGGATAAGTCATGCTTACTTATTGACTGGGCCGAAAGGAGTCGGCAAAACCAGCGTAGCTAGAATTTTAGCACATGAGATTAACCAACTGCCTTACACTGATGAAGTACATTTAGATATTATTGAAATAGATGCTGCAAGTAACCGGCGAATCGATGATATCCGCGACTTACGCGATAAAGTACACATTGCCCCCACCGCTGCCAAATATAAAGTCTATATTATCGATGAAGTGCACATGCTAACTGGTGAATCGTTTAATGCGTTACTGAAAACACTCGAAGAGCCTCCTGAACACGTCGTATTCATTTTAGCAACAACCGAGGTGCACAAATTACCTGCAACTATTATCAGCCGCACCCAGCGTTACAGTTTCCATCCAGTAGAACACAAAAAAGTCGTCGCTCACCTAAAACACATTGCTCAGCAGGAGAAAATTAAGATAAACGATGACGCACTAGAACTTATTGCCGAACATGGCGAAGGTAGTTTCCGTGATAGCATCAGCTTGCTTGATCAATTAGCGAATGTCAGTGGAAGCGATATTAACGTCGAGATTGTCGAGCAAAATCTGGGGTTGGCACCAAAAGCAGCTATTGAGACGCTCGTTACTGGACTTAAACATACAGATTATAAAGCAACGGTTAATAATTTGCAGGGGCTCGAAGACCAAGGTGTGACGACTGCTTCACTGATTCCGCAGCTTATTCGAGCCCTCCAGCAGGTTGCACCGTCTGAACCACAACTGTACGATCTGATCGACGCACTTTTGGAGGTGCCACGTGCCTACAATCCATCAGTCAAACTACTAACCACGCTCGTGGCTTACTGTGTAAAGTATGCGCCAAAAGATCAAACCAGCAAGCCAGCAATTGCCCAGGCCGTCAAGCCATTGCTAGAGATCACGAAGCAACCAAAATCGTCTAAAAAAGAGGCGAAAGTCATTCCGCCAATTGAAAAATTGGTGGTTACCGGCAATAAACCGTTGCCTGATTTATCAATCAATCAATGGGCAGAAGTGCTTGCACGAATAAAAGTTACCAGTGCGCCTCTGTATGGAATATTTCGACAAGCAGAGCCTCAATTCGACGCTACTCAGCAAACCCTAACGCTTACATTTAAATATCAACTCCATCGCAAACGTGCCGATGAACCCAAAGCCAAAAACGAACTTACGAAAGCTTTGTTGGCTATACTTGGTGGCGCTCCCGTTATTATGGTTGCAGTTAACCCCGGTGTTAGTGTGCCCGATTTTACCATACCAACCATTCCTTTAGACGATGTAACCAAATCCGTAGCCGCCATTATGGGTGGGGGAGAGGCAATACGTGGCTAAGACAACCGTCGGAAAAGTGCCGCCACAAAATACCGATGCCGAAGCAAGCCTGCTCGGCGCTATTTTAATTGATGAGGATGTGTTAACTCGAGTCAGTGATACCGTACACACCGACGATTTTTACGATAAACGCCATAAAGCAATTTTTATGGCCATGCTTAAATTGTTCGAGCTGCATAAGCCGGTCGACTTGTTAACATTGTCTGATCAACTCAAGAAGCAAGACGAACTTGAAATGGTTGGCCATATAGATTATTTAACCGAGCTAACTAATATGGTACCGACCGCTGCCAACGCCGAGCACTACGGTGAAATGATCACTCAAAAAGCTATGCGACGGCGCTTAATTAAGGCGGCAAGCGATATCGCCGAACTTGGCTATGAAGAAGAACGGGCAGTTGGAGAGTTGCTTGAAAAAGCTGAAGCAGAAATCTTTGCCGTGAGTGATAAAACCCTGCGTAACGACCTGGTGAGTCTTGAGCAAATCTTGGGTGAGAGTTTCGACCGGCTTGACGAATTACATAAAAATAAAGGGCAAATTCGAGGCATCCCTACGGGCTGGCGCGATTTGGATAGCATGACTGCTGGCTTACAGCGGTCTGACCTGGTTATATTAGCAGCCCGGCCGTCAATGGGTAAAACTACTTTAGTGACAAACTTAGCCTACAATGTCGCCAGCAAAGCCAAACATGCCGTACTGTTCTTTAGCCTGGAGATGAGTAAAGAACAGCTCGTTGACCGCATGTTAGCGGATGCTGCCGGTGTTGATAGTTGGAGTATTAGAACCGGTAACTTAAGTGATGAAGATTTTGAAAAATTAAGCCATGCAATGGGCGAAATGGCCGAAGCGCCAATCTATATTGATGATACACCAGGTGTAAGCGTGCTTGAAATGCGTACTAAAGCCCGGCGCCAAGCACATACGCATCCACTTGGGCTGATTATAGTTGATTACTTGCAGTTGATGTCAGGCAATGGCCGCAGCAATAGTGATAACCGCGTGCAAGAGGTGAGCGAGATTAGCCGTGGGCTGAAGCTTATTGCTCGTGAGCTCAATGTGCCCGTTATCGCGCTCTCACAACTCTCACGCTCAGTCGAAAACCGCCATCCGCAAATTCCGCAACTTGCCGATCTGCGAGAATCGGGTTCAATTGAACAAGATGCAGACATTGTGATGTTTATTTACCGTGAAGATTATTACCAGCCCGAGACTGATCGCCAACACATCACCGACCTTATTTTGGCCAAACATCGTAATGGCCCGACTGGTAAAATTGAATTATACTTCCACCCCGAGCGTCTAAAGTTTATGACACTTGATAAGCAGCATCGTTAGTAACGCATCCTGCACCACCTTCAGCTTCTGGCAAACACCGCCTTTCCGGCGGTGCCACCGATCTGTTTGATCAGTGGCACGGTTTGCCAGAAGCTGAAGGTGGTGCAGTTCGGTCCGTTAGGCCATAATGTCATAAAATACACTTCTTAAGGTCTATCGCTGGTAGTGTATAATCGAAAGCAACATGAACATTCGGCCAGTCTCTGAACTGACGCTTTACCGGTATCGGTATGTGATTGGGTATGTATTGATAGCCCTGTTTATTGTTGGGCTTCTATTTTGGAACGTCCATCTGCTTCCCCCTGGCTTGAGTCAAGCCGAAGAGGCAAGCGCGCTTACAAGTAGCCGCATTACGATGAACATTAATCTTGAAAACCCTTTTGAAGGAGTGCTGCAATTTTTACAAATAACAAATGCAATTGACTTACCCTATCATTTACTACAAAAAGCCAGCCTTAACTTCTTCGGATTAAGCCCCCTTGGAGTAAGACTGCCTTCACTCTCACTCGCCACAATGAGTGCGCTTTTATTTTTAATTCTTCTGAAGCGCTGGCTACCAGGCAATATAGCAGTTGTCATGAGTATACTGGTTGCCACTTCTAGTTGGTTTTTGAGTATTGGCCGGATTGGTACCCCAGAAATAATGATTATCTTTTGGTCTGTACTGCTTCTACTGCTGGCAACACTTATTTCACAAGAGTCAAAATATGCTCATGCCTGGAAAGCGTTTGCTTTGTTTGCGGTGGGCTTATCACTTTACTCTCCCTATATAGTGTATCTTTTTTTAGCCATATTTATTGCCTCAACAACTCAACCACACATTCGATATGTTATACGTTCGATTGAAACATTTAGCGTCACGACCGCCCTCTTTTTAGTAGCGATTATACTTGTGCCACTTGGTTTTCATATAGTTAGAGAGCCCAGTGCACTGCTCGACTTGCTCGCTCTGCCCATGGCCATTCCTGGACCGTTTGAATTTTTACAAAATCTACTCAGTGCTGGCTCTGCCTTAGTGAACCCATTCAAAAATACTATAGCCCAATCTCCTTTACCCCTTATTGGTATTCCAACTACCATTCTGGCAATGATAGGTATGGTACAACTTGTGAAAGACTGGCATGCGGTACGTTCGCACACATTATTATTGTGGTTAGCAATTCTAACGCCAATTTTAGCGCTTGGGGGAGCAGGTCAAAGTTTGACTATCCTCTTTGTGCCAATTATGCTACTAACAGCTATCGGCATACAGTCACTTTTTAAGTACTGGTATACCATTTTCCCACGTAATCCTTACGCGCGTGTTTTTGGGCTAGTCCCTTTGAGCATCCTAGTGCTCTCAATGATCAATTTTAATTATCAACGCTATTTTGTAGCGACGCCATACACTCCTCAATCAGCAGCATTATATAATCAAGATGCTTTTATTTTGCATAATTTGATTAGCTCTAAAACCTACCGAGAGCAGCGGCTGTTGATAGTTGCCTCTTCCGAGAAAGCTGAACTCTACAGCATCGACAAACGGATCGTTAAAAATTTAGAAGTTGTGCCAACCGCGCAGTTTATGGCCACCAATAACGCAACAAGTATTATCGTAGTCGAAGACGAGCTAGGGCGGCTCGCACCTACTCAGCGCGTCCTTTTACCGTCTGGTAAAACAGAGCTTCTCGTGAATGATCGCAAAGAAAATAGTTTACGATTTCGCGTTTTTAGCCAGCAATAGTCGGCCCATTCTTTCAGAGGCTAGATAAGGAAGGTGGTAGCTGGCCAAAGGACAGCCTAAACTGTTATAATAGAATGAATAGAAGGAGATTATTAATTATGTTCAATCAAGCTAAGATGCTTATGAAAATTAAAAAAGCCCAAAAAGAACTGGCAAATGAAGTTATCGAAATTGAAGCGGGCAACGGCGCAGTTGTGGTACGTATCACTGGTGAACAAAAGATCAAGAAGATTACTATCGACTCCGAGCAAATAGATCTTGACAATATTGGCGAACTTGAGCGCTGGATTGAGAGTGCTGTTAAAGAAGCAATTACTCGTTCACAGCAAGTGGCTGCTGAAAAAATGAAACCACTCATGGGCGGGCTTGGTAACCTTGGAATGTAGCGCCTTAGGACGCTTTTATGCAAATCCTCCCAAAAGCGCTCACTCGTTTAATTGAAGAGCTTGGACGATTACCTGGTGTTGGCCCGCGCACGGCAGAACGCTATGCATATTATTTATTGCGCAGCGAGCCACAGATAGCCATGCGTCTAGCCGAGGCCATTACTCATCTACATGAACAAGTAAGTTATTGCTCTAAGACTTTCGCATTAATAGAGAAAGGGCAGGAATTATCACCTCTTTATACCAATCCTGATCGCAACAAAAAAATCGTTGCAGTCGTTGAAGAACCATTGGATGTCGTGGCTCTAGAGCGTACCGGTCAGTTTAAAGGCACATATCACGTATTAGGTGGTGCTATTTCGCCAATTGATGGCATGGGCCCTGAACAACTGCATATTCCCGAGCTGCTCAAGCGCCTTGACGAAGATAACGTCGAAGAAATTATTCTGGCTATGAATGCAAGTGTTGAAGGCGAATCTACGGCACTGTATTTACAGCGGCAAATAGGCAACCGTGACGTAAAAGTCACTCGATTAGCCCGTGGTTTACCGGTTGGCGTTGACCTAGAATATGCTGATCAGATTACCCTGAGTCACGCGCTCGAAGGGCGTCAAAAATTTTAAATATTATTTTGCAAAAAAGAAAAAATTGGAGATAATTGACTATTGAACCCAGCTTTTATGGGTGGCTCATCAAAGTCAGGAGATTCCATGTACCGGTCGCTAGCCGTTGCAGGACTACTTATCCTATCACTGGGGGGTTGCGCTCAAGGCTCAACCGCAACCACAACTATTACTGGCACTGTAAGCTGTGTAGCTAACCAACCTATTCAGGGAATCTGGATCTCGGTGCTGGGCAGAGGTGAATCACCGCCATCTGGGCCAGCCGACTGGACTCAGCTCGACAATGAGACTGTCAGCTTTACACGCTCCGAAATGCCAAGCCCATCCACTTACACGGTGCACGTGGCGTGCGGACAGCCGGACGCCTTTACTAATCATGCTAGTGGGAATCTGCAAGGAAACAATCATAAATTAGTCTGCGGCCCGACCCCACTCTGTACATCTGAGCCTTGATCTTTGGTTCCGCCGCGCACTCCGTCTCGTGCGCGGCGGAACCAAACTTTTCTCTTTACTGATATCTGTTACAATGGATGTAATATGCCAACACCCGCTCTCTTTACTGATGTCGACAACCTTGTGCGTGCTGCAAACCATATTGTGGTTATCCAAGCCGAAAACCCCGATGGCGATAGCCTGGGTAGTTCACTAGCACTGGAAGAGATTCTTGGCGACTTGGGCAAGAAAGTTACCCTGTATTGTCCGGTTAATATCCCGAAATATCTTGGTTATATTCAGGGATGGGATAGGGTAGTCGATGATTTTCCAAATAATTTCGACCTGACTATTATCGTTGATACGGCTAGCGCGGTATTGCTCGAACGCGCTATTATTCCTGAACAGGTGGCGCAAATCGCTCAACATCCCGTTATTGTTTTAGACCATCACCTTACTGAAGGCACATTACCATTTACGCATACTGCCGTAACTGATACGACTGTCGTAGCCACTGGCGAATTAATCTATAACATTGCTCAGTCCTGCGCTTGGCCGCTTAATAAAATGGCGAGCGAGCAGCTGATTATCTCAATCCTCGCAGATTCACTCGGCCTAATGACCGAAGCAACTACTGCAAAAACTATACGAGCTGTCGCTAACCTCGTAGATAATGGCGTCAGCCTCTCAACTATTGATAATCGCCGCCGCGAATTTATGAAGAAAAGCCCAGCAATTCTTGCCTACAAAGGCAGATTACTACAACGTATTGAATATCATCTAGACGGTGCACTGGCTTTGATTCATGTTCCATGGGAAGAAATTGCTGAATATAGTGACCAATATAACCCATCAGTACTCGTGATTGACGAAATGCGTTTAGTGACTGGAGTAAGAGTGGCAATCGCTCTTAAAACATATCCTGACGGTAAGATAACTGGCAAAATCCGCGGCAATCCAGATGCAAAAGTTGCTGAAACAATTGCCGGTTTTTTTGGCGGCGGCGGCCACCCCTACGTCGCTGGTTTCCGTACTTACAGCGACAATTACGAGTCGGTTAAACACGAGCTTATCGCGACCGTCGACAGAGTATTGCAAGCATACGATCATGATAAAACTGCATAACACGCTCACACGACATACGGAGCAACTAAAGCCAACGCACGATAAGCAGGTCAGCCTTTATACCTGTGGCATGACCGTCTATGATTATCCGCAACTTGGCAATTGGGCTACTTATATTCGCTGGGACACCTTAGTACGAATGCTACGCGAAAGCGGCTACAAAGTAACCTGGGTTATGAATATTACTGATGTCGGCCATCTCACTAGCGACGCTGATGAAGGCGAAGATAAGCTTGAAAAGGGGGCCAGCCGTGAAGGAAAATCGGCCTGGGAGATCGCCGAATTTTATACCCAAGCCTTTTTAGAAGGTATGCAACAACTGGCGATAACCACGCCAGACCACCTGCCAAAAGCAACTGACCACATTCCTGAGCAAATCAAACTATTACAAACTCTTGAGAAGAAAGGTTATACCTATCGCATTGATGATGGCATTTACTTTGATACAAGCAAGTTGAGCGACTATGGCAAACTAACTCAGCAAAAGCTGGAAGAATTGCGTGCTGGTGCACGTATTGAACTTAATCCTCAGAAACATAGCAGCACCGACTTCGCACTATGGAAGTTCAGCCCCCATGATAAACAGCGCCACATGGAATGGGACAGCCCATGGGGTAAAGGTTTTCCCGGTTGGCACCTGGAGTGTTCGGCTATTGCCATGCATTATCTTGGTGAAACACTTGATATTCATGCCGGCGGCATTGACCACATTGCCGTACATCACACCAATGAAATCGCCCAAAGTGAAACAGCCACGGGCAAACCATTTGCCAACCTATGGCTCCATGGCAATTTTATTACAGTCAATGGCACCAAACTCAGCAAAAGCTTGAACAATAGCTACAGCCTTGATGATATAAAACAAAAAGGCTTTGAGCCGCTCAGTTTGCGTCTTTTATTTTTACAAAGCCATTATCGTGCACAAGCCAATTTTACATGGAAGGGTATGGAGGCGGCTCAGAGGCGGCTCAGAGGCCTGCAAGCCATGGCTGATTTACGGTGGCAATACGTCAAGGAAAACCAGCTGAGTGTGGAAAGTCTCGCCGAAGCTCAAGCTGCAATTCTAGCCAGCCTGCAAGACGATCTTAATACCCCCCAAGCCTTAACCAGTCTCAGCCAGCTTGAGCAAATAATTAGCCAACACCTGGTGGCAATAAGCCAGCAAGCTCAATTTGAAGATCTTCTATCATTTCTTGATCGTTTATTCGGACTGGGGTTGCTTTATTCGAAAGATATTTCAGACGATCAAAAAATACTCATCACTACTCGCGAAGCAGCACGTCTGGCAAAAAACTTTCATGAAGCCGATCAACTACGAGAGAGGTTGCAAATGCAAGGTATTTATTTACGAGATACCGTGCATGGCCCCGTATGGTATCGCTAGCCCGTCCAGTCAGAAACATCAAACTCTGCTAGAAGTGCCTCGTTTAATGGACCGCCATCACGCGTCATATAAACGTTTGGCTCATTAAGGCTAAGTTGCAACTTGTCCGCATTATATACACTTATTGTCGGCGTAGAATCCTCTTGTCGCGGTGCTGTTTCTGCATAAAATAGAGGGGAGTAACCGTAGTTGTAACGAAGAATAGCCTCGTAATCTTCTAAGCTAAGAGCAAATGTTTGTCGGCGATCAGAATCAGTCTCGCTAGTGGAAGGCGTCGCGTGACCCACAAGAAGCAGCTCTTGGCCAAGTAAACCCTGCTCGGCAAGCTGTTGTTGCATTGTCCCTAGTAAGTCGGCTTCATCTTCATAGCCTTCAAAAGTGACTTTATATTTAAAAACTCGGTTTTTATCATCACGTTCTGGATTTGGCCCTGGTACTTCCATACATTTACTAGCTAAAGATCATATACATCTATGTTTTCGAATGCGCTAATCGTTTTTGGTGTTTTTCGCGCTTTGCCCGCCGGTTATCAAGGTAGTCCAACAGTAATACGCGTATACAACCAGCAATAGGAATAGCCAAAACACCGCCAATAAGGCCAAATGAAACGATTCCAATAACAGCTGATGTAAATATGCCAAGCGCACTTAAGTCAACGGAGCGCGATTGTACCGTCGGCTGAATGACATTATTTTCAATTTGTTGGTAAATGATAAAGTAAACCACAAAAATTAACGCGGCTCCAACGTCACTCAAAACAAGAACTGTCAGCACAATAATTGCACCAATTGTTGCACCGATCATGGGGATCATACTTGTGAAGAAAACAATAACTGCCAGTGGTAAAATGGCGCTTATCGGAATCGTGAAGAAAATACTTAAAACGAGCAACGTCAGGGCTGAAGCCAAAGCAGCAATGGTCGCCACAAGTACTTGTCCGTTTACGTAACCAGTTATCACTCTGTACATACGACCTACTAAACGTTTATGCCGCTCAAGTAACTTCATGTCATGATAGGCATCCCATAATCGTTTCGTCCACATCGGACCCTCTACGAGCATCAAAAATGTTAGCACTAAGACCATAATGACGGTGATAGCACCATTAATAAGGGTGGAAACGCCGCTCACAATATTACTACCAAGCCCTTGCGCCACCTGACCGGCTTGGCCCTGCGCTCCTTTAATAAAATCATCCACTTCCTGCTGTAATTGATAGCGATTAACAATCTCACCAAATAAACCCTGCTGTTGGCTTGCTTGATCGATATATGCGGGAATTGAATTTATGAAAGAGGTGGTTTGCTTAATAATTGGCGGCACAGCTATCGTTAAAAATAAGCCGAGTACAGACACGAACAATACATATGAGATAGCCGTTGCCAGTACCCGGCTATGGCCAGGAAGGCGCCTGGCCATAGCCGAAACTGGACGGTTCAGTGCGATAGCCAAGAAAAAAGCAACTAACAGGATGAGGAGTACCGGCACCAACTTCCACAGAATAAACACCATGGCTACAAAAGCGCTTACTACTAACAAAAAACGAGTAAACGTTTTGGTATCAATATCAATTTGTACTTTCACGCGTCGATAGCTCCTGTTTTCCCTAGTATGACAAGCTATTGAGAGAGATGCAAGTAAGACGAGATGTCTTTAAAAAATTATAAGCTTAAAATCTTCAGTCAGACCAGCGGAGTGGCTCCGCCGGTCTGACTCTGAACAGAAGAGTGTATTGCCATCTTCACCTGTAGCGCGGAGGATAGCGCTCTTCACTGCCTTTTATCTGCCTTAGAATCCTGGTAGCATCGTCTTCAATAGGTACTTTACCCTTCTTGACTTCTCGCTTCAATTTCTTCAGCTTTTTTCGAACCTTCCTGGGTGGCTTCGAACCTCTTTCTCTACCGAGGCCCAACATGATGACGCTCCTTACCTATGCTACATCGCCTCAATGGTTTTGAGTCTACTCAATGATAGTGTAGATGGTTAGGATGGTTGGTCTCCCAACCATCCTAACCGGCCGGGGCTAGAACTGACGCCCGCCCTTCTTGCGCAACCTCTTGAGGATCTGGGCTACCTTCTTCTGCGAGGAAGATTTGCCTCCATGGCCAGAACCCTGTCTCCGGAGTCGCCGGAGCGCATCCTGTATCATACCCAATTGAATCACCTCCTCGATCATCAAATCGGCATATAGAACTATAGCACAAAGTCGCATTCAATTATTGATGGTGTGTATCAAATAGCCATAAATCTACTTGCCCGCGCTTGAGCTCGCGCACAAAATCGGCAAAAACTGCACTATCGGGAGTGGTTTTTGGCTTTCCTTCCGGCCAATAAGCCCAATCAGTAGCTTCTTCGGTTCGTGATTTATCTTCGGCGAATAGGTTGACGGCCACCACGTAGCCTTGGTCGCGCAATTTTTTAGCCTGCACTAGCACGCCACTTAAAATGTCTTTGCGCTGCTCAGGCATGACCGTGATTGTTCGCTCTGCATCAAGCGTATATTTACGACCAAACGTACCAGTATTAAACCAGATTGATTGAACACCAAGCTGTTTTGCAGCTTCGTCTGCCAACTTGTAGCTCAAATATTCATTAGCATCGGCCACGCCACCCCCAGGTTGATTAGCTGCCGGCATCCAGGGCAAGCCCTGCAATCCGAAGCTATCAATAAGTCCTTTTGGGATATCTTTCAAATAGGGGAGAAGGCTCACATATTCACCACGCCGCCAATCGAAGTCGTCGTTTTCATAGGTGGCGCTATTAAGCATAACGCTGGCTTTAGATTTGGGAAATATATTTTTCTGAATTGTAATCGTTTTTGTAACATTTGCGGCGAAATCATCGGGTTTTGAGTTCTGATGATTCCAGTAAGGCAGGTTGGCTTCCGGGAAGGGCACCCACATGCCCATTTGCTCATCAGTAATACCTTCTTGTTTAAGCGTTGTAAAATAGGCCGTCAACCATGCATCGTAGAACCCATTACGAAATTCTTTAAAATCAACTGCCCCCCAGTCGGTTATCGGCTCAAGTACTACAAGAGGTGATACACCATATTGGTTAAATTCCTTCAAGATAGTGGCTATTTTTTTAGCCTTGGCAGTAGCATCAGGTTCACTGTTGGGCATATCCGCAAAGAGCATTAAGCGAGCAACTGGATTGCCATTACAGACGGTTTGATACTCGGCTAGTTTACGAAGCTGTACATTATTACTTTTATCAAGATTTTCTATTTTTTTTGTTTCGCCACAACCTGCAGTCTGATAGGTTTTTTGTTGCTCTAAAAATGTCAAACTTGAAAATGAGAATACCGACTTATTAAGCATAGCCATACTGGTTAAATGTACTGCCGCGAGCGAGCTCAGCACAAATAATAGCATCGAAATTATAAAATCTTTTCGCTTCACGACGTAACTTCCTTCACATCGATTCCTTTGCGGTCCCACCGCTGCCAAGTAATTTCTTCACCCCGCAACGACATAAGAATACTTTTCACTAACACAATATATTCTACCCATACTAAAAAATAGAAAAGTGGCCACGTAAAAGGGTAAAGCAAGATAAGCATTGGCTGAAATTCGCGGCTAAACAAGCCAACCACGACATAGGTTACTGCCACAAATAATGTACCCAAGGCAATTGATACATAATCACCCGATACAATGCTATAGGTGACAAGAAGGCTAATAGCAATTGGCTCAAACAATAATTGCAATTCAGCTAGGAGGGCATAGGGTAGGATGAACCAGCCTAGTGTTTTGCGATGTCGCTTATCGCCAGAAAAAAAGAGGCGGCGATACTTTACAAAAGTGTCAAAACGGCCTTTCTTCCAGCGCAAGCGTTGGTTGACTAACCCTTGTACCGTGGAAGCACCTTCGGTGTAGCAAACCACATCCTCTGCATAACAACTTCTTAAACCATGATACTTCGTGCGCATACTCATTTCGATATCTTCTGTCCTATTCTTATCATCAAAGAGGCCAAACTTGTCAAAGGTAGTGGCACGGCGAAAGGCAGCGCAAGCTCCACCATAAATATATTCAGCACCCATTATGCAATGCGCGCGCTTGTAGTAAAAACCAAATAAATATTCCAGCGCTTGGATGCGACCGATAAGGGTTTGGTTATTGCCAACGCGAACATTGCCCACCACCGCATCAATCGTAGGATCAGCAAAATATCGCACAAGCCGCTCAATAGCCTCAGCAGAACAAGCGGAGTCAGCATCCATCGTCAGGATAATAGCTCCACTCGCTTTGGTGATAGCCGCGTTTAAAGCACCCCCCTTACCGGTATTTTCTTGCGCAACATAGATAACGCGGACATGTGGATGTCTTGCCTTCGCTTCTTTGGTCTTAAGAAAATCGCTGACGACCGTATGGGTCGTATCAGTTGAACCATCATTGACTACCACTATTTCAATTTTATGGTAGGTACTGGCTAATACCGACCGAATAGTGCGTAAGATACCCACTTCTTCATTCCAGGCAGGCACCACAACCGAGACCAGTGGTTGGTAAGGGCTCGTTTCTGGCGTTTGATGATAGTGCTCGGCATATCGCAATCGTCGTATGGCTTCCTTCACCTTGTACCACGGCGAGATTATCAAAAAAATATAATATTTAATAAGCATCGCTGCCGCGAAAAGTATAGCGATATTGCGAAACGTATAAAACCAATCACTATCCATAACCACTCTCTAAAGCCGCACATTCTGGACATTAACTAAACTTGCTTGAGCAATATACAATGCTCCCGAGCCTTCATCGCTAGCAATAAGGCTTAATTGACTGGTTGATGAATTTTGCGCCACATACGTTTCTTGTGTACTAATTCTTTTAATGGTAACGACTCGATAAAAATAACGCCAATCACGATCAGTATCGATAAAAATATTATCGCCAACTTGAGTTTGCTCGGGATGATCATTGGTGCGCCAACTCTTACGATAGTAAGCCACCGCATCGCCTAGATTGCCATTCTTTGGCGCTGAGGTGAGCGCAAAATGAGCCGTATTGGCTCGTGCTAATATATTGCTATTAACTTCTATGATTGGTGCAAGCACCATTTTAACGTCTTGATTTGGCAATTTGAGATACTGTGGCCGGCCGTAATTGCCAACGTCATTCTGGTTAAAACTTTTATAACCAGCCAATAATCGCTTAGCTGGAGCGAGATCAACAGAACTGACTGCCCCAACTACTGGCAAATTACGATTAAAGACTGTTTCAAAACTGGCTGCAAAAATATAGACCGTCAAGGCACCACAAAGTGCCATACTTACGTAGCTGAAACCTTTTGCAACACGACGAAGCAATAAACCATACGTTTTGGTTTTGTTCATAATCGTTTAACTTTTCGTTTTATAAATCGATTGATTACGAAGGTTACCGAAATGGCTAGAATATTAGAAAACAATACCGTAACCAAAAAAACGGCAAACAAAATAGCGACAGTAAGATATGTTGATTGATCCATTATATTTTTTGTAAATAAAATGCTGTTATTTATGTAACATAAATTACAATAAAAAACAATATCACCGGCGCCCATATTTTCTTTATCCGCACAGAAACACTCCGCTCGCAATCAGCTCACTTCGTTCCTCCGGGAAACGTCGAGTCTGTGCGGATAAAGAAAATATGGGCGCCGGTGATATTGTTTTTATTAAGAATACCTAAATTTGCTACTATAAAAGTATATGCCTTTATTCCTAGCACATGCCAGCGAAACGCACACCACTATCATCGAATCCAACGCGCATCTACAGCAAGATTGGTTTATCGCTCTGTCACTGCTCGTGCTTGTTATTACTGTTTTTGGGGCACTTGTTTATTTCCTTTCGCATCGTTCGAAGAGTATGACTTATCTCGCTATTATTGGTACCCTTTTTGTTGCCGGAGTAAGCTCATACACTATTGCTCCCATAATTAGCGTAGTGGCACTTACCGCTGGAATGGTGATGACATTACTGTCAGTATTGGCATCACTGGGGCACCAAAGCGCTAGGCAAAATAAAAATAAAAGACTATACTAATTCTTGGGTATTTTAACAATCTAATATAAAGAGTGTAGCGAGGGACCTAGCCTTACGACCTACCAGCAACCCTGTCCACCCAGACAGTAGGTGCTCCATCTAGCCCGCCAAACCGGGGAAGATATTGCAGTAAACATTTTGTTTTGTAGACCTTTTCTGGCACGTAGCGGAGAGGGGTTTTTATTATATGACCAAAATCAAACAGCTCTTTACATCAGAATCGGTAGCTGCCGGTCATCCTGATAAATTATGCGATCAAATCAGTGATGCCATTCTTGATGCTATACTGCTTGAGGATAAATACGCAAAAACTGGCCTTGAAACAGTTGCTGGAGCAAATCATGTGTTTTTGCTCGGTGAAGTTAATACCAGTGCACAGGTTGATTTTAGCGCTATCGCCCGCCAGGTTATTAAAAGACTCGGTTATACTGAGCCGGCATGGGGGTTTTCTGATAAATCACCAATTAGCACACTGATTCATCAGCAGTCAGAGCACATAGCTCAGGGCGTAGCAAATGACGAAGGCGCGGGTGATCAAGGCATGATGTTTGGCTACGCCTGTAATGAGACTGAGCAATTGATGCCACTGCCGATTGAGCTTGCTCATGCACTGACTAAAAAATTAGATGATGTGCGCGAAAATGGTACACTACCATTTATTCGGCCTGACGGCAAAGCGCAAGTAACCGTTGAATATGAAGGCGATAGGCCAATTAGCATTCAGACTGTGGTAATGGCCGTGGCGCATGCTGAAGATAAGACGCCAAATGATGTGCGCGAAGCAATCATCGCGCACGTTATACGCCCAACGCTCAAAACATATGGTTATGAACTACGAGCAGATCACATCATCATTAATGGCACAGGAATCTGGCATATACCCGGGCCACAATCAGATGCCGGTTTGACAGGACGAAAAATCGTAGTTGATGGTTATGGCGGTTATGCTCGAGTAGGCGGTGGTGCTTTTAGCGGTAAAGACCCCAGTAAAGTGGATCGCTCTGGTGCATATGCAGCACGTTTTATTGCGAAACATATCGTCGCTCATGAGTTGGCCGAGCGTTGCGAGGTTGGACTGGCGTATGTTATAGGCCACCCGCGCCCCCTCATGCAACAAATTAATACATTTGGTACACAAAAAGTAAATGCAGGTGCCATCAATGATTTTGCCAAACAATTAATAGACACGTCAGTAAACGGCATTATCGAAACACTTGATTTACGACGACCAATCTATCAAGATTCTGCCACATATGGACACTTTGGCCGAAGCCAATTCCCTTGGGAGCACATTCAAAAAAGTGTTTAGCTTATAATCTCAAAGCACAAATGAAGGATTGATTAGCCGGTATTTTAGTTCTGAAGGAACACTCTGCTCGCAAAGAGCTCGCTGCGCTCCTCCCGGGAAGGTCGAGCCTGTTAGAACTAAAATACCGGCTAATCAATCCGCTTAAAATCTGTCTCAAGCAATTTATCAAATGGGTTCCAAATGTGTTTGGCTTTTTTATGAGTCAATGTGTTGAATTTTTGCAAAATTAAAAGCAATAGTGTTAAACCAGTGCACAATAAAGCGGCAACAACTTTAAGAATCAGTAGATCACCATAATCAATGACCAAAATATAAGCAATAGTTATGACGAAAAGCACAAACAATACTAACCATTCGTGATTGTAAACGCCAGATTGCAACTGCATTGAAAACTGACTGCGATTTTGTTGATTGCTGACCAAAATATCAAGAATTCGGCGAATAACTGCTTTATCTTTGCCTTTATAGCGAAGACAATAACCAATCATATTTTCATACTCTTGCTCACCTTCAGCCACTTTGCGAGTCCGGATACAGGCCTTAATATATTTTTGTGCCATACCTTTAACGTCGGCTTTCGTTTTGTCATGCAAATCCTGAGCTTGAATCAGCACATTAAAAATAGCCACAGCTTCATTACGAATAACCTTAGTAAGTTCATCAACTCGACTTTTCTGCCCGCCGATCACTGGGCCTAAATAAAATGCCAGAAGAAATGAGTTTACTGAAAAAAGAGTTAGCTGTGGGCCAGTAAGCTGGATTTTTTGTGTGAACATGATAATAAGATAGTACACAGTAAAGAAGATAGGATAGTAATAGGTTAAACGTATTCGTGATAGAAAAAACGTTTGCATCTTAAGCATGACTATATAGCAAATGTAAAGCTAGAATACGTAAGAATTTTCTCAGTTATCGTGTCTAAAGAGGCTTATTAAAATAAGGTTATAGCACCAAGCGCAATAAGTCCTAACATCACGACGTCCGAAACAGAAGTAACTATGGGTATTAAAATATCATCAGGATTTATGCGTCGTTTTTCAAGGATTTTATCGAGACTATACGTCACAAAAAACATAAAAGTTACCGAAGCGATAATTGCCAGTGCTACGAAAAGCCCGAAGCGAATAGTAAAATCAAGCGAAATTGCGAAATCACGCCGGCTCGCAATAAGCAGGCTTAAGATGGTCACTCCCATAACATTAAATACAATCGACCAACCAACAGCAGTAACGAGCTGCTTCCACGTTCGAGTACGCTTAAAGGGATCACCGGCATGCGCCGCAATAATAGTCGAGTAATCACCAACCATTGTATTAAGAGCTGGTAATGCGATGACAAGCGGGATCAGTGGCAATAACTTTGATTCAACAGTCTGAATGCCGATGCCTCCGATTAAACTAACAGAAGAAGCAGCTGCAGTAGTAACTATCACAAACCAAAGCGGGTGATACCGCAAGTGTTTCACAATAGCCATCCTGCAACGAACGCGATAACTATAATTGCAACGATATCCACGACCGAACTCTCCACCGGACCACTTATATTATCCGGATTCATATTAAGCTTTCTCACGAGAAGAGTAAAAAGTGCCATTACAGGGTAGCAAATAAGCCCAATAATAAGGAGTGAAGTAATCGAAAGTAGCACCATTTTCTCAAATGACGCACCGAACAACCACATGCCAAGCGCACCCCCTACCACACCAACGAGCAAGCCGCCGCATAGTCCAACGATCATGGCATATACCATCGCATGCGAGATGACAAACCAAGTTGAAGCTTTAACAGCATCAATCTGATGGTTGATTTTTGCACACATTACTCCTGTTAAAGTAGCTGAGAGGTCAATTATACCTGGTAGCAGCATTAACGCCCCTACTAATAAAACAATTGATTCTTTTTGGATATCAAAGAGTAATCCTGCGTATACCGAAGCAACAACCGTAAAAAGCTGGCTGGCAATAATTTGCTTCGTACTGACCCCATGCCAGCGCAATCGCCGTTTATAAACATAGTGCCAATGATGGTTATGCCGCGAAACTGCATGTAATTGGGTACGCAGATTCATATCTGCAGTATATTGTAGCGTAAACCTGGCACTTATCTATAAAAAATAGGCACTACTATAAGTAGGCCTATCTTTGTATCATATACTTAAAATATGTAAATTTAGTAGCGTCGTTCGCGACGAAAGTCACCGCCGCCACGGTTACCACCACCATAGCCCCCACCAGCAGGACGAGACCCACGATCTTCTTGAGGGCGAGCTTCGTTGACGATAATGCGTCGTTCGCCAATTTCTTTGTTGTTTAGGGCCTCAATTGCTGCCTGAGCTTCTTCCGCTGTGCTCATCTCAACAAAACCAAAAC
>JARIHL010000058.1 GCA_029288315.1 Candidatus Saccharimonadota bacterium | reverse complement strand
TAATAAAGGCGGGCCGGACTTTGAAGGCTGCCTTGTAGATAAGAAAGGGGCTAAAAGAGACTATGATAGCTCGAATCGACAAGTCAGGTATAAATTTTGAACTAGATGGTGATCTAAAAAAATACATCGACAGAAAAATTGGCCGCCTTGATCGGTACATGCCTAGGCATGCACGTAAAACGGTTCACGTAGCAGTGAAACTGCGCGAAACGGGCAATAAAGCAGGCGATAAATATACTTGTGAAGTTATTCTTCATCTCCCTGGTGGCCAAGTGACCGCTAAGGAGTCGACGTTGAACATGTTTGCCGCAGTCGATATTGTCGAGGCCAAGTTAAAAAATCAGCTTAAAAAGTATAAAAGTGTTCACATCGAACATATGCGTGCCCGCCATCGGGGTTTTCTGAAACGAATACGCCAACGTTTCTTATCAAGGGGCGCTGAAGATACTCAAGAGAACTAGCCCGCTCTTTGTGCTGACCGAGTATCGGATAAATTTATAAAACAAGAGCGATTACATGAAACAACTTATTTTGACAAAAATTTTTGGTGACCCACAGGCGCGGACCGTTAAGCGCCTTAGAAAACGTGTCGCAGACATTAATAGTCTTGCTGAGCATTATAAAGCCATGAAGGATGGCGAGCTGAAAAAACAAACTGCTGTCCTAAAGCAAAAACTGGAAAATAAAAAGAATCTTGATAGTATTTTGCCAGAAGCTTTTGCCTTGGTACGCGAGGCATCAGACCGAGTGCTACATATGCGGCATTTCGATGTGCAGTTAATTGGTGGAATGGCACTGCATCAAGGCAATGTGGCCGAGATGAAAACTGGTGAAGGGAAGACACTCGTCGCTACGTTACCCGTTTATCTCAATGCATTAACTGGTAAAGGCGTGCATCTTGTAACAGTTAATGACTACTTGGCGCAGCGTGACGCAGGCTGGATGGGACCGCTCTATCACTTTTTAGGCATGAGTGTCGGGGTTATTGTTGCCGAACAATCTTTTATCTTCGATCCGCAACACGATAGCTCAGAGCACGATGATTCACGCATGCGCAAGCTTAAGCCATGTACTCGCAAAGAGGCTTACGGCGCTGATATTACGTATGGTACAAACAACGAATTTGGCTTCGATTACTTACGCGACAACATGGTCAATGAGGTGGATCTACTGCGCCAGCGTGAATTACATTTCGCTATTGTCGATGAGGTGGACTCGATTTTAATTGATGAAGCGCGCACACCCCTTATCATTTCGGCACCAGCGAGCGAAGTTGCCTCGAATTATACTACCTTTGCAGCTATTACCAAGCGGCTTGTGCCCGAAGACTACGTTTTAGATGAAAAACGCCGGGCCGTTAGTTTGTCTGATGAGGGGGTTGAAAAAGTTGAGAAAATGCTCGGCATCGCTAATTTGTATGCACCGGATAATGTTAAGTTAGTGTATCACATGGAGCAAGCATTGCGTGCGCAGACTCTTTTTAAACGCGATAAAGATTATGTGGTCAGTAGTGACAATGAAGTTATTATTGTTGATGAATTCACTGGTCGTTTAATGCATGGCCGTCGCTATAACGAGGGGCTACACCAAGCGATTGAAGCAAAAGAAAATGTGCCAATTTTGCAGGAGAGTATGACGCTCGCAACCATCTCATTCCAGAACTATTTTCGCCTGTACGAGAAATTGGCCGGCATGACCGGTACTGCCTATACTGAAGCTGAAGAGTTTCAGCAAATTTATAGCCTTGATGTTGTACAGGTGCCATCGAATAAACCCATTATTCGTGAAGACCGTGCAGATATGATTTTTAAAACTGAAGCTGGTAAGTTCCGAGCCATTGTAAAAGAGGTAGCCGAGCATCAAAAAGCAGGGCGGCCAGTACTGATCGGTAGCGCTTCAATCGCCAAAAATGAACGGCTCAGCCAAGCTTTGGCGAAAGCGGGCATTAAACATGAGTTGTTAAATGCCAAAAATAATGAACGCGAAGCAGCTATTATTGAACGAGCTGGCCAAAGAAGCGCTGTTACATTAGCCACCAACATTGCGGGGCGTGGTACGGATATTAAACTGGGTGAAGGTGTGCGTGAACTTGGTGGTCTTGTTGTGATTGGTTCTGAACGGCATGAGGCTCGGCGAATTGACAACCAGCTGCGTGGTCGTGGTGGTCGTCAGGGTGATCCTGGCGTAACGCAATTTTACGTGAGTTGCGAAGATGATCTGATGCGGATTTTCCAGGGTGAACGCATCAAAACATTGATGGATCGGCTGGGTGTAGACGAAGATACCCCTATTCAAAATCGCGCAGTGAGCCGCACGCTCGAATCGGCTCAGAAAAAAGTAGAAGGCTATAACTATGACACGCGGAAAAATGTTGTTCAATACGACAATGTGATGAATCGTCACCGCAAGGCGGTCTATGTAACACGCCGCCAAATTTTAGAAAGTGATGACATTCAGCCGAAAATTCAAGAAATCCTGAAAGAGCAAGTTGAAGCACTCACTAAATTTTCACTCAAAGAAGAGCCTGAATTTGTAAAATTATTTGAAGTGATTATTCCACTAAAAGAAGTCACCCTTAAGAAAATTGGTGAAGCGAAAGAGAAAGAACGTGCCGCACTCGGGTTATCTGCTGTTAAAAAACTCTACAAAGAACGAGAAAAAGTGTTTACCTCAGAAATTATGCGTAAGCTTGAAAGAGAAGTCTACCTGCAGATTCTTGATACACTTTGGATGCAACATCTTGAGAATATGCAACATTTACGTGATGGTATCCATTGGCGGTCAATTGGTCAACGTGATCCGCTGGTTGAGTATCGGGCTGAGTCACAACGATTGTTTGATCAGCTCTTGGTCACGCTACGTGAAGAAGTTATTCGGACACTCTTTCATGTTGAACGTCGCGACATTGTTGCAACGAAAGAAGAAAGTTTCGATACTGAGTTAACTCGTGCAGCCGCTCATTCAGTAGAGCAGGGTGTGAACGAATTGAGCGAAGCGCAGCAGCATGCCGACTTTGACAAAAAAGGGGCCAGTCAAGCTTCGAAAAAGAAAAAAGAACTTCGTAAAAAACGTAAAGTACAGCGGCAGAATAAAAAACGAAAACATTAAGGAGTTAACTTTGAAGCATTCAGTCGAAGAGATCGTACTTAGCAATGGTAGCCGAGGGCTGCTTATTCATATTCCTTACGCGACAGTTATGAGTTATGATTTTGAATTTCGTGCTGGCTATGAATACGCAGTAAGCGAAACTATTTACGAAACGCCACATATTATGGAACACATGGTGCTTGGCGCAAATGAACAATTCCCCAATGCGCGCATCTTTAATGCTGAGCTTGAAAAAAATGGTGCTTATTCCAATGCCTCCACGAGCACCATTAGTCTTAAATATGTAGCTGATTGCGCTGATTTTGAATGGGAACGCGTGCTTGATTTGTTGCGTCTTGCCATTACGAAACCACTTTTTTTACAGGAAGAATTTAAAGCTGAATACGGTAACGTTAAAGAAGAACTGACTGGCTATTTAAACAATAACGGCCGAGTATTATGGCAGCGATTAGGCCTAGCAAGCGGTGAGCGTTTCTTGAGTGATGAAGAACGCCTTAAAACTATGCCGGCAGTTAAACTAAAAGATATTAAAGAGCATTACGCACGTACTCATACCAGTGATAACTTACGCTTCGTGATTGCTGGTAACTTAAAAAATCGTTCAGAAATCATCAGTAAACACCTCGAAAATTGGCAATTACCTCGCGGAGAACGTTTTTCAGTCAGCCGCGAAGAGTTAGTTGGCGCGCTTGAGCCTGTCCATATTGTACGTCGAGATGTTGAGAACACAATCTTCGGCCTCAGCATTCAAGCAAACTGGCGTTTTAGTGATAGTGAAAAAGACGCTATGAACGCGCTCAACCATATTTTAACCGGTACCCTTCATTCACTTATTTTAGGCAAGGCGCGCGAACAAGGGCTGGTATATGGTATGTGGTCTGACTTTATGGTTAGTGATAGCACGAGTGAATGGGATTTTGGTGGTCAAGTTAGTGTTAAGAATGCTCCAAAGTTGTTTGCCATTATGACTGAAGAGATAAGCAAGGTACTTGGTGGTTCAATCTCAGCCCAAGATCTTGAGGCCGCAAAACAATTTGCTCTGGGTAAGCACCAAATGGGATGCCAAACTGTCGCATCAATTGCTGGTTGGTATGGCGGACGATATTTCTTTGACGGTTACATCAATGACTACGAAACACGGCCCAAAGCAATCCAAGCTATCACGAAAGAAACTATTGTAACTGCGGCGAACAATCTTGTAAATGGTAAGCGGTGGGTGCTTGGAGGTCTTGGTCATTGTAAAATTAATCACCTACAGCAATTACATAATCAAACAAGTGAACTATTTCAATGAGTAAAAAAGTTGCACTACTTGGATTTGGTATAGAAGGCCGCGCTGCCTGGCGCTACTTTCGTGATCAAGGCGCCGACATCACTATTTTGAGTGAAGATCAGCCAAGTGATGTGCCAGAGGGGGTCGCGATAGAAGTGGGATCCAATATTTTTGAGCGCGCGTTTGGGTACGACCTGGTGGTTCGCAGCCCCAGTATTCGTCCTGACCGCATTAAAACTGATGGTGAAGTAACTTCAACTACCAAACTATTTTTCCAAAACTGCAAGGCACCGATTATCGGGATTACTGCCAGTAAGGGTAAGGGTACCATTGCAACACTTATTGCGAACATGCTCAGTAGTGCTGCTATAAAAGCTCATCTAGTAGGCAATATCGGCATTCCAGCCATCGAAAAACTTGAAGAGATCGCTCAAGACGACGTAGTGGTATTTGAACTCTCAAGCTTTCAGCTGTGGGATATGACCCAAAGCCCCCATATAGCGGTAATAGGCATGATTGAACCAGATCATTTGGATGTTCACCGAGATTTTGCGGAGTACCGAGCAGCCAAAGCTAATATTGCGAAATGGCAGCATTCAAAAGATATAGTAGTGTATCACCCAACTAATCCTTATGCCCACGAACTTGCCAGATTTTCTCCTGGTACGTTGCTTCGCTATGGGACACGAGAGGGAGCTTATATCGAAAACGAGCAATTTAAGCTTGATGAGCAGGTTATTTGTGGTACTGCTGATGTGCAAATTCCAGGCAAGCATAATCTCGAAAATATCTGTGCGGCCATAACGGCAGCCTGGTGTTATGCAAAAAATATTTCAGCTTTTGCTCAGGCTATTAAAGAATATAAGGGGCTAGAGCATCGCCTTGAATTCGTGCGCGAGCTAGAAGGGGTAAAGTATTACGATGATAGCTTTTCATCGGCTCCAGGCGCAGCAATAGTTGCAGCTCAAGCTTTTGAAGCGCCTAAAGTCATGATACTTGGAGGATTCGACAGGGGTATAGATTTTCAGCCAATGATTGACGAGCTTGTTCAAGCCAATGTAAAGAAACTTCTCCTGATTGGTCAAACTGCGCCCAAATTAGCAGCATTCTTGCAAAAGACGAGCATAGCAAAAGATGCTATTGAACAGTTAGGGTCTCCAGATATGAAGACAATCGTAAGAAGGGCTCACGCAGTAGCCCAACCTGGAGACATCGTACTTTTTTCTCCGGGCTGTCCCAGCTTTGATATGTTCAAAAACTTTAAAGAACGCGGTAAGCAATTTCAAGAAGAGGTTATTTCACTATGAGCTTTCAGCCACAAGCGATTACCCATTTTGAGTATTCGTCATATAATCTTGATATAGATCAGGGGAGCCTTGAGCTGCAGTATGCATTAATAGGTAATACCAAGAAATACACTTTTACTGAAAGGATATCGCTAGCAGGCGGAAAATATTCTGAAGAAGTAACACAGGTCGCCGATCGTCTGGCGCGTCTGATTTTTTTGGCAGCTGGCCTCAGCTATTACAAAGCTGCTGCACCCGCAAAAGTTGTCATAAAACCAGCTGCGACGCTGCAGGAAAAAGAATTTCTTGCAGCGTTAATCAAGAATGGATTGACTGAGTTTGCCTATATAAATAACCTACCCCAGGCTCTTAAACCCGAAATTGACCTAACGCATAAAATCAAGATTGAGCCTGTCCATTTACCACCAAACCCGCAAGCCCAACCATTTGTGGCGATTGGTGGGGGTAAAGATTCGATCGTCAGCCTTGAAGCATTGCGTTTCGCGGGCTACAAACCATACTTGTTCTCAGTTAATTCCTACGAACCAATACAACGTACAGTAGATCGAGCTACATTATCGTATACGCAGGCCGGCCGGCGTATCAGCCCAGAGCTGATTGCGCTCAATGCTGAAGGTGCTTTGAACGGTCATGTGCCGGTTACGGCTATTAACTCGTTAATTGCTTTGCTCGCAGCTGTGCTGACTAATAATCGTGCGGTTGTTTTTTCGAACGAACGGTCAGCTTCTGTAGGGAATACTCTATGGAAAGGTATAGAAGTTAATCACCAATGGTCAAAAAGCATGGCTTTTGAAATATTGTTGCAAGATATCTTACGTGATGTAATATCTCCTGATATAGCATATTTTTCTTTGTTACGGCCATTTTCTGAGCTACGAATTGCGCGGCAGTTTGCAAAGCTTACGAATTATCACGACGTCTTCACGAGTTGTAATCGCGCCTTCCGTCTTGATGCGGCAAAGCGGCAAAGTTGGTGCAGCCACTGTGATAAGTGCCGCTTTGTTTTTCTTATCTTAGCGCCATATCTTTCACAAGATAGACTTCAAACTATCTTCCATAAAAATCTCCTTAACGATGGGGAGCAGTTAGAAGGCTTTCGCGAGTTGCTTGGTATTAAGGGTCATAAACCTCTCGAATGCGTCGGTGAAATAGAAGAATCTCGAACTGCCTTACTCCTCCTGTCGCAAAAAGTCGAGTGGCAACAATCGTCGCTTGTCTCTGTGTTATTGGCTGATCTGCCAGAGAGGTCAATGCCAACGGCCGAACAGCAAGCCTATGTTTTTTCAACAAGCGAACATCGCGTGCCACCGAAGTTTCAAAAAGTTTTAGAGTTTATTGAATAAGCAATAGATTGTCACCTGACGCACTCAAAAATAGGTTAAAAATAGTTAAACGGTATACTATTATAGTATGCAACAACTTGAACAAGCGACAGACCAACTTATCCGTGAGCTGTCGGCAGCATTTGCAAAACTGCAGGTGGCTACTCTACAAGCTGAACTTGGTGGGCTGCAAACAGCAATGCAAGCAGCTGACTTTTGGCAAGATGCCAAGCAGGCGCAAGTGACGGTTCAAAAAGAGGCCGCACTTCGCACTCGGCTTACACCTTGGCTTGATTTGCAGCGAAACCTGGCCGACATCAAAGAGCTCATAACCGCTGGCGATTCCTCGCTTGAAGCAGAGCTGGCTCAACAGCTTGAGACTGCTCAAAAGCAGTTCTCCGTACTCAAGCATGAGCTACTCTTTAATGGCACATACGACGATCATGATGTCATTTTACGACTTCATGCCGGTGTAGGTGGTACTGATGCCCAGGATTGGACTGAGATGCTGCTAAGAATGTATGTGCGGTGGGCAGAAGCGCACGCTATGAAGAGTGAACTTTTAGAACAATCAGTTGGCGAAGAAGCTGGTCTGAAAAGTGCCACGCTGAGCATCAATGGCCCGTATGCCTATGGCAAATTGCGCGGCGAACATGGTGTTCATCGTTTAGTACGCCTAAGCCCTTTTAATGCTGATAACTTGCGCCAGACTTCATTTGCACTTGTGGAAGTTTTGCCACAAATTAACGCACCAGACGAAGTGCAGCTCGATGAAAAAGATCTGAAAATTGATGTGTTTCGAGCTGGTGGCCATGGCGGGCAAAGTGTCAATACTACTGATTCCGCAGTTCGTGTGACTCATCTCTCAACAGGCATCACAGTGAGCATTCAAAACGAACGTTCTCAGCTTCAAAATAAAGAAACTGCACTCAAAGTCTTACGATCAAAACTAGCGCAACTACAACTCGAACAACATAAAGAACAGATTGAAGAACTCAAAGGCCCAACCAAGTCAGCAGAGTGGGGAAGTCAGATCCGTAATTATGTTCTTCATCCCTATACCATGGTGAAAGATAACCGCACCAAGCACGAAGAACGTGATGCCCAAGCAGTACTTGATGGCAAAATTGATAATTTCATTGAGGCTTTTCTAGAAAAGAACTCAGCCTAATATATATTGTGTCTACTGTGGCAATACTCAGCCTAGTATGAGCATAGCAAAAAGAAAGTAGATCATCACGCTAATGACGTCTTGTGCGGCGGTAGCAAGGGGGCCACTACCAAGAGCGGGGTCCTTGCCGAGTTTTTTGAAGATGATAGGAATAAGTGAAGCGAGACCGGCGGCTACAGTGCTAGCAACAATAAGCGATAACCCAACTACTATCCCAATCTGTATCGATTGGGTAATGATCCATGCACCTGTCATGCCCAGGAGGCCAAGAAGTATGCCGAGGACAAAACCAAGTACTATTTCCCGCAGTAAATAAGTTGCCCAGGGCAATTTTAGAGTAGCAAGAGCCCGTATGGCAATTGCCTCAGATTGGGTACCAACTGAATCAGCAATATACGCAACAACTGGAATAAAATAGGCAATAGCAATTGATTTTTCCAACGATGCTTCGAAAAAACTAGCAATAAAGCCAAGCCCTAGCCCCACTATGGCGCCAAAGAACAGCCATGGTGCACGTGAGGCCAAGACTAGCGTGAGCCGCTCAGAGGCAAGTTTGACTATGTTGGTGCCTTTGCCCCGGCGAATACCGGCTGCCATAAGAGCATCTTCAAGATGTTCATCGTGCATAACATCAATGATGGCTGTAGCAGTGACCGCACCAAGAAAAGAATGGTCTTTATTGACAACTGGTATAGCGTCGAGATCGTGTTTGACCGCTAAAAAGATAGCTTTTTCTTGATCATCATCTGGGCCGACCACTGCTTCTACTGGCCGCATGAATTGCTTTACGGCAGCCGTGGGAGTCGCTTGCACGAGTTGCCAAATTTTGACATAGCCAAGTAGTTGATGCTGGCGATTGATGACGTAGACGTAGTGTATGCTATCCCATTCTGGGGTTTTCGTAATGGCTTTTAATACGTCTTTGGCGTGTGCGGTCTCGCCGCATACGGGAATGGCAACTGACATTATAGTGCCTACGCTTTCGGGTTCAGCATAGGCTTTTTTTAGAGTATCAGGCGTTTTCATCTGAGCTGATTATACACCTTTATGTAGAAATACTTATGCTACAATGATCAGCAGATGATCCTACTTGACCGCGTGACCAAACTTTACGGAAAAGATACCAAGCCCGCACTCAATCGTGTCAGTCTGCATATCGAGCCCAAGGAGTTCGTTATTTTGGTCGGCACGAGTGGCGCAGGTAAGTCGACCTTGCTCAAAATTCTCACCCGAGAAGAACGCCCAACAAGCGGTAAAATAGTCGTGGGTGGTATTGATTATGATTCACTGAAAAAGAAAAATATTCCTTTGTTACGGCGTAAGATTGGGGTAGTATTTCAAGATTTTAAATTATTACCTCAGCGTACGGTATTTGAAAATATTGCCTTTGCGCTTGAGATTGTTGGTATGAGCAATCGTGAGATTCGCCACACCGTTCCAAAGGTAATTGATTTAGTTGGCTTGAAAGGGAAAGAAGATAAGTTTCCAAACGAACTATCTGGTGGTGA
The DNA here is from genome assembly GCA_029288315.1 of Candidatus Saccharimonadota bacterium. Taxonomy (GTDB): domain Bacteria; phylum Patescibacteriota; class Saccharimonadia; order Saccharimonadales; family EFPC-124; genus JARIHL01. The sequence continues at coordinate 3,685 of JARIHL010000058.1, read as the reverse complement.
GCGCCAACGGGTGGCTATTGCCAGAGCTGTTGTGCGTCAGCCAAAAATTTTAATTGCTGACGAACCAACCGGTAACCTTGATCCAAAACACTCATGGGATATTGTTCGGCTGCTCGAAAAGATTAACCGCTATGGCACAACCGTATTGCTGACAACTCATAATAAAGATATTGTTGATAAATTAAAACGGCGAGTAATTACCATTGATCATGGCAAAATTATTGCTGACGTAGCACAGGGAAGTTATAAACAAGGCTAACATATGCGACGCAAATGGATTACTTTTTTACGAATCTTTCACTACGGGTTGCATAACTTTACCCGTAATGCCTGGTTGTCGACTGCTGCCACAGCCGTTATGACGGTAACGTTGCTCATAATTATTACAACCATCACAGCGCGCATGATTTTTAGCGATACGATCCAACAGGTACGACAGAAAATTGACGTATCAGTTTATTTGAAAGATGATGCCGAACCGACAGATGTTAATCGTTTTGCTAATGAGTTAAAGCGCGTGCCAATTGTAACTTCTGTGGAGTATGTTTCTAAAGAACAAGCGCGGGAGATCTTCCGCCAACAAAACAAAGGTGAATTGGCAGAGCTAGAAGCTCTGGGTGAGCTTAAAGGTAACCCTTTCCCTGCATCACTGCGTATAAAAACTAAAGACCCTAATAAATTGGAAGAACTCAACACGATTATTAACAAGGCAGAAAATAACCAACTTCAGTCTGACCCGCCATCGAATTCTGGTGAACGAAAGGCTGCGATTGACAGTATTGCACGCGTTTCACAGTTTTCAGAAACGGCTGGTTTTGTAGCTGCAATTATATTCGTTATTATTTCGGTAATGATTATTTTTAACACCATTCGAATGGCCATCTTCAACCGTAAGGATGAGATTGAAATGATGAAATTAATCGGTGCCGAAAAAAGCTTCATTCGCGGACCATTTATTGTAGAAGCTGCACTCTACGGCGCTTTAGCGGCAGCGTTGTCATTAGTAATTATTTATGCTCTTCTCTTAACGCGGGCGGGTGATCTAGCGCGTTATGAAATTGAAGTTACGAACACGCTGAATTTCTTTAAGACTTGGCCCATTTTGATCATACCGGCGCAGATGATCATTGGCATGGTCATTGGTGTTTTTTCGTCGCTTCTGGCGATGCGCCGATATCTAAAATTGTAACCATAATCGAATTGACAAGAGGTGGATATTACGTTATGATCAGCCTACTACCCATGCGTCCTACGGTAACAAAAACCACTAAAACAATAATTTCATTGAAGCGTGCTCTCCTTGTCATGCTCGCTGCGTTTATTTTTGCTATTTACCCTGCAGCTACTGCTCTCGCTACAAGCTTAGATGATCAAATTAAGGCTTTAGAGCAAGAGGTGCAAGGCTATCAGGCAGAAGCTGGCCGCCTTCGGGCAGAGGCCAATACCTTGCAAAACGCCATTGCGGCGTTAGGTGCTCAACAGGCGGCGCTACAAACCCAAATTAACGCCAAAGAGCTTGAACTTGAGCAACTAAGAGTTAAGATTACTGAAACTGAAACGCGCATCATTAATCAAGAAACAGCATTAGCACGTAATCTGAAATCAATGTACATTGAAAGTGACACTTCAACGCTTGAGCAAGTTTTCTCAAGTAAAAGTATCAGTGATTACATTGATAAAGCTGAGTATCGTAACAAAATTCGTGAAGGTATTCAAAAAGCCTTGCAAGAAATTAGAACCCTTAAAACTGCGCTCGAAAAACAAAAAGTTGAAGCCGAACATGTGCTCGCTGATCAAAAATCTATGCGCGATCAACTAACAGCCCAAGAAAACGAGAAAAATACCCTGTTAGCTCAAACTCAAGGCCAAGAAGCTGCTTACCAAAATATAGTGGGGCAGAAGAATAGTGAAATTGAGACGCTTCGTGCCCAGCAGCGTGCGCAAAACTTAAAATTTGGGGGCTCGGCTAATTTTCAGCCACGTGGGGGTGGCTATCCATCATATTGGGCTGATCCTCCCCTGGACTCTCTGGTAGATGATTGGGGTATGTATAACCGCGAGTGCGTATCCTATACTGCTTTTAAGGTTGCAGCTTCAGGGCGTCATATGCCTTATTGGGGTGGCCGTGGCAATGCTCATCAGTGGGATGACAATGCCCGGGCAGCCGGTATCGCTGTCGACACCGAGCCTCGGGTAGGTGATGTAGCGGTATGGCACATTGGTTATTATGGTCACGTGATGTACGTGGAAGCAGTGAGTGGCGATGGCTCCATCGTTATTAGCGAATACAACTATGACTGGACTGGCCGCTACAGTGAGCGCCGCATCTCGGCCGGTGAAGTACAGAGCCAGGGCCTGGTCTTCATACACTTTTAGTTGTTGTAAAAAGCGCTCATGCTTTCAAAGGTTTATAAACCTTTTCATGATAGTATAGGCTAAGAATTAAGGAGCCACTGACTGTAGTGAATAAAGAGCCAATTATCCCACCTAAGAAACATTTCGGTATGGGGACGCTCATTGCCGTTGCCATTATTGCAGCATTCGGAGCGTTCATACTTGGTACGCGGGCTGATAATTTATTCGTATTAATGAGCAATAGCCAGAACAAAAACCTGCCCGCAGATCTTGACTACAAAACTATCGAAGAAGTTTATGATACATTACGCGAAAAATATGATGGCAAGCTGACGGCTCAGCAATTAATTGATGGCGCAAAAAAAGGACTTGTAGAGGCTACCGGTGACCCCTATACCGCTTATTTTACAGATGATGAAGCCAAGGAGTTTCTCAACGATTTAGAAGGAACTTTTTCAGGTATCGGTGCCGAACTTGATAAGCGTGAAAGCCGATTATTCATTGTTTCAACACTTGATGATTCACCAGCACGTAAGGCTGGGCTACTACCAAACGACACTATTGTAAAAGTGAATGATCAAGACGCAACAAGTTGGACGATAGATAAAGCTGTTTCACAGATTCGCGGTGAAAAAGGAACGACTGTTAAACTTTCTATCTTACGTGACCAAGATTTACAAGAGGTCTCGATTGTCCGCGAATCAATAGTCGCTCCGAGTGTTAAGTGGGAAATAACTGCCGATACTATTGGCTATTTGCGCGTTTCACGCTTTGCAGAGTCCAATACTATCGAACTAGCACGTCAAGCTGCTGAGGAATTTAAAGCGAAAAATGTAAAAGGAGTGGTGCTTGATTTGCGTGGCAATGGCGGTGGTTATTTGGCAGCAGCCCAGGATATATCTGGTCTTTGGTTGAATAATAAAGTAGTCGTACAAGAGCGTGGCAATGGTAAGGAGGAGATGCTTCGTTCTGGCACTGAACCTATTTTAGAAGGAGTACCAACAGTTGTGCTTGTGGATGGTGGAAGTGCTAGTGCCAGCGAAATTGTAGCAGGCGCCTTGCACGATAACAACGCTGCAACATTAGTTGGTATAAAAACATTTGGCAAGGGTAGTGTGCAAGATATTCAAAAAATACCCAGCGGCGGCCAACTAAAAGTTACGATTGCTAAATGGTTTACACCAAAAGGTGAAAACATCTCAAAAGAGGGCATTAAACCCGATATTGAAGTATTATTGAGTGACGAAAATCTTAAAAATAACCAGGATCCTCAGAAAGATAAAGCCCTGTCTCTTATACACATCTCCGAGCCCACGAGACTACGCTGCAT